>JAEOSI010000095.1 GCA_016840425.1 Candidatus Wukongarchaeum yapensis | reverse complement strand
ACGGCGTCCACTTCATGCTGATTTTTTGGAATATTTTTGAATTTTAAGCTGAATTTTCTCTCACAAGCTTTTACAAAAGCTTCTATAGGTTTTTTCTCTATTTTTAATGCCTTAGCAGAAGAAGAAGGATGACACTCAACCGAAGGATAATTAATTCTTTCTTTTAAACGGATTGCCCGCGTCGTAAGTTCTTTCATAGAACTCATATTCAATGGCAAAAGTCTATACCCATCCTTTATCATCTCCCTTTCCGCTGGTCTAAACTTTTCACCCCAACTTAAAGGAGCATCGATCGCTATAAGATCAGGATTTACTTGATCGATCTTTTCTAATATCTGTTCGTCACCAAAAACACTGCTTGTTATTACACTATAACTTCCATCCTCCTCCTCCTTATCGTTGTTGCTATTAATTACGCAGATCCCTGTCTTTTTCTTTTCTTTTGCAGCCAAATCTATGCCCATAACACGCAATCTATTAACCCCTTAATCCCCCTGGATTAAAACTCTTTAATGAAATCAAGAAGGATGTCTATAGCAAGGTTATATTCTGTAAGCGCCAACTTTTCCTGGTTTGTATGAGAAAGCTTTGGATCTCCTGGGCCATAACTTGCTATTTCTGCTCTTTCTCCTATCAGGTTCATGTCACAGCTACCCAACTTCCTCACTATTCTCGGTTGCAACCTATGATTTTTTATGCTCTTTTCAAGCGCCTTTTTAACCCTTGAATCCGGCTGATAAACCGCAGTTGTTGATTCAGCCACCCTAATCTCCACGTTTTCACCTTCCTGCTTTTTTATGTCATCAATTGCTTGAAGTACCGTTTCCATCTGCTTTGGACCAACCCTTATATCCACCATCATTTCACAGCTTTCAGGAATAACGTTGAAAGTCTCCCCGCCTTGGATACGCGTAATATTAGCTATAGAGGAATCAAAAAGCGATTCCCCTTTCGGTAACATGGCTTCCATCTCTTTAAAAATTTTAAAAGCTTTCATAACCGCGTTATCAGGACTGGGTATCGCCACATGAGTGGCTGTACCCTTTGAAATTATTTCTAGGAGGATTCTTCCCTTATACCCTACAACTATCGTGTTTATTTTACTAGGCTCTCCTATTAGGACGTTTTTCCACGTAAAGTTTTCAAGGAGATGATTAGCCCCTCTAGAAGACCCTTCCTCTTCCACTACAAGGGCCAAAGAACAAGGGCTATCACTTTCCACAATAGACATTATGAAAGAAGCAACAGAAGCTTTTGCATCCACCACTCCCCGACCATAAATAAAATCCCCCTCAATGCGCACTGGAAGCTCGCCTGGGACGGTGTCTATGTGACTACACAAAAGCAAGTCTCCCTCTCCAGCAATAACATTTCCCACCTCGTCTATATATGATTTAACACCTTGCTCGCGTAAAAAAGACATTATAAATTTAGCCACATTAGCTTCCGACCCTGTAGGGCTATATCTTTTAACGATCTCTCTTAACAAGTATATTCTACGTTCTTTTTCCGTTTCTAGTACACTCTCCTTTTTCCCATTTTTCATCTTATAAAAATTTAAATAACCCTTGCTTTATTTTTCGGTTGGTGGTGTTATTATTAAATGTTAGTGATTAAGATTGGCGGTTCTCTGCTTGAGGAAGATCTCGAAAACTTCTATGATGACTGGATTGGCGATATATTAGTCCATGGTGGAGCTAAAAAGGTTACAGAGATTGGTGAGAAATTAGGAGTTAAGCAAGAGTTTATCGTTTCGCCTTCAGGTTTTAAGAGTAGGCATACTGACGAGAAGACCTTAGAAATCTTTACGATGGTTTTAAGTGGTTTAATCAATAAGAAACTTGTCATAGGCTTGTTGTCGAAAGGTCATAAAGCTGTTGGTTTTTCAGGCATAGACGGAGAAGTTTTGAAAGCTCAAAGAAAAAAGGGAGTGTTAGCAAAAATTGGTGAAAAAGTAGTGAGAGTCGAGGATTTCTCAGGAAACGTTATCGGCGTTAACACCGAACTATTAAAGCTCTTAGTGTCTAACGGCTATGTGCCTGTTATAGCTTCAGTAGCTTACGGTGAGGGCGTAGCTTTAAATGTAGACGGAGATCGTTCTGCAGCAAAAGTCGCGGTAGAAACGGGTGCAGAAAAACTCTTAATTTTAACAGACGTTGAAGGCGTGCTCATAAAGGGGGATATTGTCCCAAAAATAAAACTTTATGAACTTGATGAATATATTGATGAGGTAGGGGCGGGGATGAAAAAGAAACTTTTAGCGGCTAAAGAAGCTTTAGAAGGAGGCGTTAAAGAAGTAATAATATCTTCAGGGAAAAAAGAAAACCCTATTTCCCAGCCTACTGGAACGAGGGTGATAAGATGACCGAAGAAAACGATGAAAAACCGAAAGACGACCTATACTCCATACCGTTTTTTGCACGAAGGCCCATAGAAATTGTTAGAGGAAAAGAAGCCATAGTATATGATAGGGAAGGAACACCCTATATTGACTGTCTTGGTGGTCACGGCGTCGCTATTGTGGGTCATAGTCACCCGAAAATCGTTCAAGCCATCTGCAACCAAACTAAAAGATTAATCGTTTGCTCTAACGCCCTTCATAACGATGTTAGGGGAGACCTTTTTGAACTACTAGCAAGCATAGTTCCCCTTCCTCTATCCCCCTCATTCCTTTCAAATTCCGGTACGGAAGCCGTAGAATGCGCCCTTAAAATCGCGAGAAAAGCCACAGGAAGAACCCAAATAATCGCGGCAAAAAAAGGATTTCACGGCCGAACTATGGGAGCTTTAACCGCTACATGGAACCCGAAATACAAAAAACCCTTCGAACCCCTAATACCCGACTTCCACCACATAAAATTTGGCAGCGAAGAAGAGCTCGATAATATCACTGAGAAAACGGCTGGTGTAATCTTTGAACCCATTCAGGGAGAATCAGGAGTTTTCGTAGCCCCGGAAGGCTACCTCAAAAAAGTAAAGGATCGATGCTTTGAAACAGGGACCCTACTCATCCTTGATGAAGTACAGACAGGAATGGGGCGCACTGGAAAAATGTTCGCTTTCCAACACTGGGGAGTCATTCCTGACATCCTATGCCTTGGAAAAGGGATAGCTGGCGGATTCCCGATGGGAGCCACAATAACCTCTGAGGAAATAGCGAACAAAATGGAAAAATTAGAACACGGTTCAACCTTCGGCGGGAACCCCCTAGCCTCTGCAGCTGCCATAGCCGCCATAAACGTGATAACTGAAGAGAAACTACCAGAACGGGCAGCAGAACTTGGCACATGGTTTATGGAAAGGCTAAACGAATTAGGGAAAAAAGCGGTACGAGAAATAAGGGGTAAAGGATTAATGATCGGCATAGACCTGCGCTTTAAAGCAGAAGAGTACGTCCTCAAAGCCCTGAAAAAACAAGTTCTCCTATTAACAGCGGGTATAACAACCCTCAGAATGCTTCCACCACTAATAATCCAAAAAGAACAACTAGAACGCGTCTTAGAAGTGCTAGACGAAATTTTAGAAATCCGTAAAGCATGAAATGAACTGATACTGATGTGTATGAGAGGGGTGTTTAAATACAAATCTTGCGTAAATAACTTAGGAGAGAGAAATCCCCCCTACTGGAGTATAAGTTTTGATAATTTTTAATTTTCCATCAAATAAATAGTTAAATTAGGATATTATGGTTCAGAACAAACATTCAATCGCTCTATTACTAAATCATTAATTAATTTGGCGGATAGATCAATGGCAAAATCCCAAAATCCCAATGATTCAATAGCGTACATCAATAATAACCTGCCTGAACCAAATTTCAGAGGTTTTATAGTTTTTTGGGTTGGGCAGTTGGTCTCGATCTTAGGCTCAGAAATCGTCCAATTTGCGATCATTTGGTGGGCCACAATTGAAAAAGAGAGTTCGGTTATTCTTGGATTGATGTTTTTTCTCTGGTTTGGCCCAATGTTAGTTTTAACTCCGTTTGCTGGTGTATATGTTGATCGATGGAACAGAAAGAAAATCATAGCTACAGTAGACTTTTTTCAAGCTTTAGCTACTTTAGTCCTAATTTACTTGTTTATGATGGACTTGGTTGAGATTTGGCATATTTTGACAATTTTTGCCTTACGTGGAGCATTTGATGCTTTTCATAGACCTGCTGTTCAAGCAATTGTCCCTCTTATGGTCCCTAAAGATAAAATCAGCCGCATAAACGCTCTGAATCACCTCATAATCGGGATGATTTTTTTAGCAGGCCCGGTAATAGCTGCTTTATTATATGTAAAATGGGATATCCACGAAATCCTCTGGGTTGATGTCGTTACATTTCTGATTGCTATTGTCCCTCTACTATTCATAATAATTCCTTCTGTTAAATCTAAACATTCAGAAGTTGAAGAAAAACCTTCATTTGCAAAAGAATTCAAGGAAGGAATTGGTTTCATAAAAGAAAAAAAAGGTTTCTTTTCGATGGTTATTTTATTTACCTCCGCTAACTTCTTTCTAGTCCCATTAACGGTCTTACTGCCATTGTTAGTACTAAAAATTCACGGAGGCGGATCCTTTAATTGGGCATTCCTTCTGGCTCTTGAACAAGCTGGCGCGATCATCGGCTCTATTTTTATGTCAGTTTGGAAGGGATTCGAACGGAGAGCGTTCGTTATCACTGGATCAGTATGCTTTATGTATTTAGGTATGGTAATAGTTGCGTTGGCTCCAGCAGGTGCTTACTGGGTTATGGGGAGCGGAATGTTCTTGATGGGATTATCACTTCCACTCGTAAACGTTACCGTTATGACCGCCTTACATATAGTTGTACCTCCAGACCTACAAGGTCGTGTATATTCAATGCTTAGATTATTAGCTGTAGTTTCCATACCTCCTGCCACGCTCTTAGCAGGTTTTCTCGCAGAAATAATCGGAATTGTTGAAATACTCACAATCTTAGCTTTATTAGGATTAGCCTCCACTGTTTATCTATGGTTTATGACCGATTTACAACTAGTTGACGAAACCCTCTCAACACTCGAAACTAGAGTAAAAATTCCCCCTGAAGAAAAACCCATACCTTTTGAAGAAGAACCGATCATTCCTGACTTCATGTAATAAAAGTCGGCTATTTTTAAAACCTTAAAGCTTTATTCATTAGGATACTGTACGATTAGTTTCATGCATTCTTACCAACAGCTTAGGTGAACCTCTTTGACCCAATACGAAAAGCCTAATGATTTAGAGGAGTTCGCTGCTAATAACTTACTTAACCCAAATCTTAAAGGCTATGTCTTTTTTTGGGTTGGGCAATTGGTCTCGATCTTAGGTTCAAACATCACTCATTTTGCTGTCATTTGGTGGATTGCTATTGAAACAAAGAGTGCATTTTACCTTTCTTTTGCTGTTTTTCTAGCTTTTATACCAAAGATAATTTTGACACCTTTTGCTGGCGTTTTAGTAGATCGATGGAGTAGAAAGAAAATTATTGGTACAGTAGATTCTTTGCAGTCATTAGCTGCTCTAATTTTAATTTACTTGTTTATTATAGATATTGTTAAGGTTTGGTATATACTATTAATTTTAGCTTTACAAGGTTCGCTTCAAGCATTTCATGAACCTGCCGTTCAAGCAATTATCCCCCTTCTGGTTCCTCGAGATAAACTAAACCGGATAAACAGCTTGGATTACCTTATGGGCGGCATAATATATTTGATCGGTCCAATAATAGCCGCTGTTTTACTTGAACTTCTACGTTGGGAAATTTACGAAATCTTATGGATAGATGTAATTACCTTTCTAATAGCAGTAATCCCCCTCATATTAGTCAAAATCCCTTCGGTTAAAAAAGATCAAAGGGAAGTTGAAGAAAAACCGTCATTCAAAAAAGAATTTAAGGAAGGACTTTTTTTCATTAAAGAGAAAAAAGGACTACTTTCATTGCTTACCGTATTTACAGCCGCAAATTTCTTCATAGTTCCCCTTTTTATCTTATTACCATTAATAGTAATAGAAGTACATGATGGCGGACCACATCATTTAGCATTGCTTTTGTCTCTTCAAGAAATTGGTACAATACTTGGTGCTCTTTTTATTTCAGCTTGGAAAGGTTTCAAACGAAACGTTTTAGGTGTTTCTAGTGGAATATTTTTTGCCTATTTAGGCATTCTTATGGTAGCAGTTGCTCCAAAGGGGAATTTTTGGTTTATGGGAGCTGGGACTTTCTTAATCGGAGTAGTTCTCTCTATTGTAAGAATCTCTAATAAAATTATTTGGCAGACTGTTGTTCCTCCAGAACTCCTTGGACGTGTCTTCTCGGTGAGTAGAACATTGGGTCACGTGACAGTACCTATTGCTATGATTCTAGCAGGGCTTCTAGCAGAGATAATCGGTATTATAACATTCGTCATACTATTGGTTGTAATAGGCATAATATCCCTTACTTATTCTTGGTTCATGACCGATTTATCTTTAGTTGATGAAACGCTAGAAACGCATGAAAATACTGTACAAACTCTCACAGAGGAACAAGTTAAGCCCATTGATTTTGAGACTATCCCTCCAGAATTCATATAATTAAGCGTGATCATCTTCGATGGTTTTAGACCGTTTTGAATCATTTTTCCGTAATATAGCGTTATAAAAATAGTATTAAACAAGGTTTAAACTGGTTTATGACGAGAAGAAAATTGCTCGGTTAATTTTTTTAATCATTTTGAAGAAATATTATCTAAGAATAAAGTAAAGTAAAATCGTAGAATAGCTAGTTTTTATTTATCCACTGTTTTTTAGGAGGATTTTATTTTGGCCTACGGAATGAGTGGTGGGTTTGCTTGGGATCCTTCGCGTAGCAGGTTATTCTGGCTTGGATCCCCCGCCTTGCTGGTTCCTGCTAAAGCTTTTTTAAACACTGTCAAAAGTTTAGATGGTTACGACTTACTTTACACGGTGGCAAAGTCTCATGGCTATAAGATCGCTTCAAAGGCGATAAGGAGCGGAGCTTTAGGCATAATTCCGGCAGACCAAACTGCCCTATACTCTAAGCTGATAGAAGTTACGAGCGGTCTGGGCGTGGGTTGGGTGGAAGTGGCAGAACAATCAAAGGAAAAAATGATCGTAAACTTGGCCGATTCTTTGTTTGCCCATCTCGCTGGCGGAACCGGTAAGCCTGAATGCCACCTGTTCTCAGGGCTTATTGCAGGCTTTTCTGAAGCCGTTTATAAAAACCCTTATAGGAGTAGGGAAATTGGTTGTGTATCAAACCGAAACACCCTTTGCGTTTTTAGCATATTAAAAGACACAGAATCCCCCCCTCCAGAACCAATAACCTCTCCCGTCCTACAAATAAGAGCTTCTCCCATAAAATTAAGCGAGGTAGACCGTTCTATCCTTACCAGCGAAGAAGGATGGTATTTCTGGTACGATGTCCCTTGCTTTTTAATAAATGCCAGAATTTTTGTCTCAATATTCAATATTTTAGAGAAAAGACATGGCCATGAAACCGTTTTAGAAACCCTCCAAAAAAAGTTCTTTGAAGAAGTTCTGCCAGACATCCAAAAAACAGTTAAAAGCCCACGAATAGCCCTAGGATATAAACCTCATCCCCGAGACGTTTTAGACAAGATAATAAGCAATACACGATTTTTAGGATTTGGAACGCCAAAACTCTCGAGATACAAAGAGGTAAGCCAAGAAGGAACAATCATTCAAGACCACTCTATAATACCGGAAATTTCCCCCCAAAAAAGTAAAGTTCCTCTGTGTGATTTTCCAAAATTTTTATACGCAATAATCGCCACTGCATGCCACAAAACAAAGTATAAAGCCATAGAAACAATGTGTATGGCCCGTAACGAAAGCTCCTGCGAATTCCAAATAATTCGCGAAAACACCTCTTAATAAATCTCATGGAAATTTTGCCAGGATTTTTGAGGAGTTCCGCCTTTTATCAGTTGTATTTTCATCACGTTTTATGGAGATGGGTAAGGGATG
>JAEOSI010000094.1 GCA_016840425.1 Candidatus Wukongarchaeum yapensis | reverse complement strand
TATTCTGGGAATTTTTTAACGCTGAAATACACAGACCCTTTGGCAACATAAGCATAACCTTTTTTGACCAAAGTCTGAGCCAACTCGATTATCTCGGGTATGTGGGCGCTAGCCCTCGGCATTACGTTAGGACGTTTAATCTTAAGCCCGTCTACGGCTTCAAAATGTTTACGCATGAAAAATTCAACAAGTTCCATCGGGTGCTTTCTCTCTCTCCTTGCCCTTTTCACCACTTTGTCCTCTCCAAAATCCGCATCTTCTTCCAAATGACCAACATCTGTAATGTTTTGTATATAGAAAACGTCGTAGCCGAGCCATTCTAAAAAACGCACTAAAACGTCATAAAACGCGTAAGTGCGACCGTGTCCCAAATGCACATAATCATATTCGGTAGTGCCGCATACATAAAGCGTTACCTTTCCTTCCTCCAGAGGCACGAAAACCTCCTCGCTACGCGACAAAGTGTTGTAAAGCTTCAATCTTCCCCCATATTTCTTAATCCTATTCTCCTCATTCTTTGCTTCCATAGGTTAAACACCAACCAAACCAACTAAAATTAATGCTTGTATGAAGAGCAATATGTTAAATATTTGTATATTTGTATTTTTTTTATAAAAAGAATGCTCAGAAAAGTGGTTATTTATTGTTATAGCGTGAGGATTATGGGGGGGTGGAGGTCTAGGTATACCAGTTAAGATTTTCGGCTACATATTCTATGAATTGTTTGAGTGATTGTTTTGTTTTTTCGTCAATTTTTAGTTTCTCTAGGATTTTTATAGCCTCTGTTGCATGATTTCTAGCTGCTTTTTTTGCTTCCGTTAGCCCGTATTCACGCATAATATCTTTTGCTTCTAGGATCTCTTCATCCGTTTTAGTTTTGTTTTTTAGAATTTCTAAAAGTTTTTGTTTTTTATTTGGTGTTGCTTTTTCCAAAGCTATGGTTACATGAAGAGGCTTTTTCCCAAGAATTATATCACCAGTAGAAGGTCTGCCGTAAACTTCTTCTGTAGTGAACGCCCCTATGATGTCGTCTATGATATCGAAAGCAAACCCTATGTGAGATCCACACTCTTCAACCATTTTCAGCTCTTCTTCCGGTACCTCGGCAAGGATTGCCCCTATAGTCAATGTGGTTTTGAAAAGCTGTGAAGCACGTTTGGAAGCCATTATTTCCCACTCATTTTTATTCGGAGGTGAAAACTCGAATAAAAGGTCTAAAATTTGGCTCTCATTTACAAATTGAAAATCTTTATTGATGGCACCAATAACTCTCGTGGTAAGATCTCTATCGAACCCTGCTTTATTGATTGACTTAAAAGCAAGAGAAAGTAGTATGTTCCCCGTAAAAACTGCCATACTTTCTCCAAAACTCGGAAATCCTCTACCAGCGTCCAAACCTCTAACACACCTCTCTTCCATTAAGTTCTCAAACAGTTTATGAATCGATAGTTCTCCTCTCCGCATACCGTCCAAATCAACTAGATCATCATGGATCAAAATGGAATGGCGATAAATTTCAATACCGGCACAAACCTTCAAAATCTGATCATCGACCTTCCCCTTATATCCTTTATAGATTAACAAGGTGCTTATTGAGGCTAACCTTTTCCCCGGTCTAAAGATGTAATCCTTAAGAAGCTCAAAAGTCTCCTTAATGAAAGGATGATATTTTTCCGCTTCGGCGATGTTATCTTTCAAAAATTTTATAGTCTCTTTCTCTATAAGTTCTCCGTATTCTAACAACATCTCTTCAACGCTCAAAATTTACCCACCAACAGACTAAAAAACACGAAAAACTGTTTGTTAAACTTGTTGGAAAAACTAGAGTTTGTATAATCTTAAAAAAAGGAAAATATAGGGGTTGATAAAAACTGTTTTTTGTTGATTTTTGGAACGTTTTTGCCTTTGTTTTTAACCCGTTTTAACCTGTTTTTTTCTCAGTTTTATTGTGGTTAATAGTGCTATTGTTAGGGCTATTAGAGGGAACATAATTTGCAGGCCAGTGAACTCAGGGAGCCCTTCGGGTATTTCTCCTGCTGCCCAATCCCACTCAAAAATATTAGTGAAGTAATTAGCGACATCAGAATCGTAGATTATTATTCCTGTTTCCCTGTTTTCTGTGACCGACTCGTTGGACCAGTTTATGCTTGAGACTAGGACGGCTTTTTCGTCCACGATCACTCCTTTGTTGTGAATGGCATCTAGTTTAGTAGTATCGCCAAACTTGACCTCGATACCGAAAGAGTCAAGATAATTTGCAGTTTCGAGGTTTTCCTCCTTGTTATACTTTTGGTCCAAAATCACCCTAACATCTACTCCTCTTTGAGCTGCGTCCACGAGTTCTTCCATGAAAAGGTCCTCATATCCCTCATGCCAATCTATTCTAATATACATTTGTTGAACGTCTAGTGTGTCGCTTGCTGATTCAAGAAGTTCTATTATGGTTGGTATAGCGTTATCAGGTGTAACTATGGTTCTAATCCTCATAGTCCCGATGAAAGTTTCTTCCGAGAAAGGATGTGTATAGGATCCTGTAGATATGCTGGCGGAAAAATCTTTAAAATCGTCAGGATTTGGTGTATATAGTTTTGAATTAATTAAATCGTATCCAAAAATTTCAAGGTAGTAATCTACTACGTTTTGGTTTTTTACAGCGACTCCCCATTCTCTATTGCCTGTAGTAGGGCTTGGTGGTATGCCTGTTTTTGCCCAGTTAGCGCTCTGAATAAGTACGACTTCTTCGTCGATGATTATGAATTTTGCGTGGGTACGTTCGTAGGGGCTGTCATCAGTCCAGTATAACTGTATGTTGGTTTGGCTTTCATAGTCGAGGGGAATCTGTGATATGTTATAGAGTGCTGCCCTTGTATCGGACTTTTCAAAGCCGGAGGATATCCAAGAAGCTACGACTTTTATCTTGATGTTGTTATTTCTTTGGTAAGCTTGGTTTAACTCGTGGAGGAGGAAGCCGTTACTTATGGCGTAGATTTCGATATCTATCGAGTTTTTAGCAGAGCGTAAGTAAGAAAGTGTGACATCGAAGGAAGAATCAGGTGATGAATATGCTGTAACGTTCATACCCCCTGTAAAGTCACCTGCTGGGAAGGTGGTGTCAGTTCTCGGCTCTAATTCAGCGCCTATTTGGATAGATGGAGCGTCGTTAGATCGGCTAGTTTTTTCTTCGGTATTTGCCATTACAGTTGCTGGGATAAGTAGTAAAGTTAATAGGACTAGGAGTAAGATTTTTTTCTTCAAACTAATTCCTCCATAGTTTTCATATAATATATCTAACCCAATAAAAAGCCTTTCTCTTGCAAAAAAGACCAGTTGAAGGAGTTAAAATTACCTTTTGCCCATTGGCAAAAATGTTTTTTTACTTATCGTTTCGATGTTGAGGCAGGTGAATATGTTGGCTAAAGAACTTGAGTATCGTTTTCCTTCTTATGAAAAAGTTAAGGACCGTTTAGAAAAGTTAGAAAGTAAATTAGGACTGTCTTCCCGAATTGATGACGAAGGAGGAATGATGATCAAAAACAAAGATAGGACACTAACGATCCATGTGAGTTCAATGTTCACAGAATCTAAAGAAGAAGTAATCGTAGTATCTGCTCTGGTTAAAACACCGGAACTCGAAGATATCGTCCAAAAAACCCTTGGAAAACCAACTCATTCAAGAAAAATAGGTCCTTCTTTGATGGACGTCTCAAAAGTCATTTTGGAGACACCAGTATCTTCTTCTAAAAAAGAGTTCATAGAACAGGTTTGCAAAAAATTAGACATGACAAAGGAAGACTTCTCAAAATATGATCGATTGATCCATAATAATGCTAAGAGAAGAAGAGCCTTATCCCAAATCAAAAAAGCGGCAGAAAAACTCGATAAGCTGGAAAACCGCTGAAGAACGGGCAATGAAGGTCGAAGTATAGGGGAACCCTGTTGACATGAACAAAAGTATAGTGGGTAGCGAGCGAATAATCCCCACACAGGTTGGAAAAAATGGTTATGAAGGCGATGATTTAAGAGTGATAAACCGGAAATCTAAAAACGTTCTTGGTCTAACTTTTTGTTGTATTTGTTGTGAAAGAAGGTGTGATGAATGGTTGAAAAAAAGGAAGTGGTTCGGGAACTCTTAATTCCTCTTGATAAGGTACTTTTTTTGACGAAGGAGCAGACTGAAAGCTGTGTTGAGATGTGGGAGGTGATGGAGGCTGTTGAGTGGGCATTCGCGCAGAAGGGGAAGGGGAGTGTTCAGATGCCTGCAAAGAACTATGTTTTTTTTGATAAATATGATGGAGACTTTCGTGTTATGCCTGCTTATTTGGAAGAGACTGATATGGCTGGTGTTAAAATTGTTAATGTTCACCCGAAAAACCGCGAACTTTTCAAGCTTCCCTCTGTGATGGCTGTCGTACTCATGATGGACCCAAGGAACGGGCTTATTTATAGCATAATGAATGGTACGCATTTAACCGCTCTTAGAACAGGGGCATCAGGCGGTATCGCTATAAAATATTTAGCGCGTAAGAACAGCGAAATTATGGGGCTCGTCGGAGCAGGTATACAGGCGAGAACTCAGCTTGAAGCTGCTTTTCACGCGATGCATCTTAGAAAATGTTTCGTTTATGATATAGTGAAAGCTGCTGCGGAATCTTTCAAAGAAAAGATGGAGAAAAAGCTTGAAGTGGAGATAGTTGTAGTGGATGAGCCGCGAAAAGCGGTGGAAAAGGTTGATGTTTTAGCGACAGTAACTCCTGCTAGATCGCCAGTAGTGAAAGACGAGTGGATTGGCAAGGGAACCCACATTAACGCGATAGGGGCCGATGCTCCGGGGAAACAAGAACTGGAATCAACATTATTGAAACGGGCAAAAATAGTGATTGATGATTGGGAACAAGCGATCCACAGTGGCGAAGTAAATGTTCCTCTCTTAAAGGGAATAATTAAGGAAAACGCGATTTATGCGGAGCTTGGCGATATTATAGTGGGCAAAAAGCTGGGCAGAGAGAATGATGATGAAATAACAATATTTGATAGCACAGGTCTAGCCATCCAAGACGTTTCAACCGGCTGGGTAATATACCAAAAGGCAAGAAGAAACAAGATTGGAACATGGTTACAGATAGTTTGACATGCCTCCACTTTAGTTATTGCCCAGATTTTGTAATCCTTTAAGTCGAGAATCTATAAGACTCCTCCTTCCCTGCCCCTTAATAGCCCCTTCACGGGCACTAATCTTTTATACCTAAATCACGAAGGATCAACAGACCTGGCTTTAGAAGAAAAAATATAGTATGACTTAAAAAAAGCTTCCAGAACCGACTTCCTCAAAAAACATTTCCCAAAAAATTGGGTATAAAAAGATGAATAAAGGAGGTAATACTTTGGGCGAAAAAGAAAGAAAACTTCCTACCTCATACAAAATAGGTTTTGTTATAGGCTTTATTTTGCTCTTAATCGGTGGTTTATTTTCCCATCTAGGTACAACCATGTATGATGCCGCTCCCTACTCTAACCCCGGGCTTGGGCAAGACTACTACGATCAGAGAGAAATGGGCGTAATATTACGTTTCGTTGGTAGCATATTCTACATAATAGGAGGCCTCGTAATCGCGCTTCTAGCTCTATTCCTAGCACTAAACCCTCGATTGATTGAAAGCGAAACCGTAAGAACGGGTCTATTAATCCTCACAGGATTAATAATTCTAGCCTTTGTACTCGCTTGGGCAGGTACGGCTCTAGCTACGGGTATCTCTTTAGGAACTTAGTAAGTATCAGATAATTGTACTTTTTTGTGTCTATCTTTGGGTTGAATTGCTTAAAATGAAAAGGTATTTTTCTCTGATGGCGACGAGTTAGAACGCTACCCCTCTGTAGGCGTATTTACTGAAGTGGTGAGTGGAAACTTTCTAAGCGAGGGCACGGACAACTTTATGAATCCTTTAGTATTATCGCCATTATGGCAATACTTGTCCTAGCTACAGTAGCATTTCTTGGAAAATGCAGATAAAATCGTTTTTTGTTTGTATCATTTCCTTTTTTTTCTTTTTTTAAGATCGTGCATATATTTTGTGTGAAACTTGTTTTTAGAATTATTTTAATCATAGTAGGGATATAGTAGGGTGTTTCGTGTATTGTTTTTTTGGGTCAGGTTAATATGGTGTTAGTTTTTTACTTTATTTTTGTTTATTATTGGTCTTGTTTTTTTGTTGTAGTGTGGTGTTTTGTGTATGACTGGTGAACAGAAACAGCGGTTTGAGAAAATTAGAGTGATGGCTAAGGCTGATGATTGGTTTCAAAGGAGAGACACTGCTAATAGTATTAAGGAGTTAGTGGTTTCTCGTCCTGATCTTGTGGGTGAAGATCTTTTTTCTATAGTTTTTGAGCTTGTAAGGGATGAGAAGGAGGGGGTAAGGCGTGCTATACTTTTTGCGTTGGAGGAGATTGTTGCCATTGATTCTAAATCAGCTGAAGCTGTTTTTTCTTCCATTATAGATTTGGCAAGGGATGATGTTCAGGACGTGCAGAATAGGGCAATTTATCTGCTTTTTGAATCGGTGGCGACAATAGATCCAGAAGTTGCTTTGGAAGCTTTACCTCTTTTAAAGGAGTTGGCTGATAGTTATGATTTGTATATTTGTTCTGGGGCTATTCGCACGTTAGGTGATATTTCTACAAGTAACCCCCTTGTTGCAAAGGAAATATTACCAGTTTTAATAAAGCATATGGGGGAAGGGGCGGAGTATATGCGGAATATTTCTGTTCGTATATTTATAGAGTTGGGCGAGTCTATTCCGGGAGTTCTTGAGGAGAGTTTACCCTCCGTAGTTGCTTCTATAGTTGAAGGGGGATGGGAGCCTGAAAAGTGGGTTTTTGCCCTTTGCACTCTCATTAACAATTTAAGGTTGAATCCTAGTGCTGCTGCGGCTTCGTTGCCTCTCATTATTCAACTAGCGAAACATGATGATAGTTCGGTGAGAATCGCTAGCGCTCAAGCCTTAAAGCTTGCTATTACGTTTAATCCTCTTGCAGGGAAAAAAGAGGTTTTTGAGACGATTAAGGCTCTTATTAAGGATTCTGATACCTCTGTGAGAAAGGAGGGGGGACAAACCTTTATCGATATCGTGGAGAACACTTTAGATGCCGGAATATTTGACCCCGACTTTGCGAAATCTGTGTTACCTTTCTTGATCGAGCTTGTGAAAGATGAGAGATCTGCCCTAAGAGCAGTGGCCCTAAATGTTTTGGGGAAGGCAATAAAAGTAGATCCCACCTTGATAGAGGAAATTTTACCTCTAGTTATCGAGAGTTCTAAGGATAAAATGGCTGAAGTTAGGGCTATAGGTGCTAAAGCTTTGCAGAGTGTTTTACAAGCAGATTCTTCTTTGGCGGGAGAAGTTTTGTCAACCATAATAAATCTATCAGATGATCTCGATCCAAAGGTTCAGAAAAACGCTATTTCCGCCCTCTGTGAGCTCCTTAAATCAGGAACAAAATTTGAAGAGATCTCCAGCATCTTAATTTCTTTGTCAAAAGATCCAAATATTTTTACGCGAAGAGCGGCGACAAAAGCTTTAAGCGAAGCAGTTAGGTGTAAGCCGAAAGTTGCAAAAATGTTCTTACCCATTTTTGTTTCTTTATCAGAAGATGAAAACGCTTTAGTAAGATCTGCAAGCGTTTTAGCGTTACTTGAGGTCACTAAAGCAGATTCTAGCTTCATAAAAGAAGTCTTAAGCATAGCTCTTAGATTTACAGAGGATGTTGACTGGTCCGTCAGGGCTGCTAGTGTCTCCACGCTTCGAGAGATCATAAGAATAGACCCACAATACAGAAAAGAGATATTAAGAATCTTCTTTGACCTTTTAAAGGATCAAAACCGCCGAGTTAGAAAGACGGCCTATTTCACTTTAAAGGAAAACAAGGAAGCTCTAGCTATTTTTAAACCCAATAAGCCAGAACTTGAAAAAAACTTTGAGAAATATCAATACGCAGAAATAAAAA
>JAEOSI010000093.1 GCA_016840425.1 Candidatus Wukongarchaeum yapensis | reverse complement strand
ATATACCTCTTCCTCTAATACGTCTTCAACACCTAAACTTTTGATAAGCTCCGCCTGAACAAAGTTTATTCCCGTAGGTACAGCAAGCTCTCCATCCTCAAGCTCCACGATATAACTAGGATCTAACCCGACTCTTTCATAAACTTCCGCCTTAACCATAACGGACATAGCGGGCTTCCCACAACGCTCATACTGAGCCACTATTTCATCAATATCTTTCCCCGTAATTAAGGGTATATCACAAACAAGAACTAAAACCCCGCCAAAAAGATCTGCCTCTTTTATAGCAAACCGCATATCCTCGATAAAACCCTCACCCTGCGTTACAATGTAAGGAACACTCTTCTCCTCCAGCCTTTTCTTCGTTTCAGGCGTAAAAGAAGTAACAGTCACAACAACCCTATCAACTTTTGAAGCAGATAAAGCTGCTTCTACAACCCTCTCCAATATCGTCTTACTCCCAATCTCAAGCAAAGGCTTCTCAATACTAATACCAAGCCTTGTACCCCTACCCCCCGCCATAATCAAACAAGTCACGCCCTTTCCAGCACCATTACTTCCATATTCTTCCTCCATATCATTATTTCTCCTGCCTTATTCAATACCGAACTTTTTTAAAAAATTAATTGCTTGAATGACTTTAGATATTTTTATGGTTCTCATTTTTATCTCGTTTTTTCAAGTTCTGCTAGGATTTGTTGTAATTTAGGTTTTAATTCTGGTATCTCAATCTTTATAGTATCCCAAACTAATTTGTAATCTATTCCAAAATAGGCATGAATCAACCTGTCTCTCATACCCGTCATTCTTTTCCATGGAATTTCCCGATGCCTTTCTCTAACCCAATCTGGGATGTATTTTGTTGCTTCTCCGATAATTTCAAATTTTCGAATTACAGCACTTGAGGTTTTGTCGTCCTGAATAAACTCTTCAAGTCTCATTCCTTCCACGAACTTCTCTATGGATTCCATAGCAGAAATTATGTCTCTTACGAAGAGTTTGTAGTCTCTCTTCATACCGCCACCACTTCTTCAAGGATTTGCTCCCTTATCTCTTGTCTTAATGCTCGCTCCGAAACTATATCTACTTTAACTCCGAGTTTTTCCTCAAGGAAGTCTCCAAGCCCAACAAAATCGAAGAGTGTAGCTCCTTCAAGAAATCTTACGAGAATATCCACATCACTACCTTCTTTCTGCTCTCCCCGCACATAAGAACCAAAAACCCCAATAATCTCTGCCTTATAATCTTTTTTTATTTCCTTTCCCAAGTCTTTGAGAGCGTTTATGATTCTTTCAAGGTTGTCATTCATTCGCATCACCGTTAAACCTATTGTAAAACTGTTTAGTTTTTTAGGCTTTTTTTTCTGTTTTTTCCTAGAGTGTGTTATCTTTTTCTAATTTTTTGATTTTTTGCTTGAAAAGGCCTTAAGCAGTTATTGACCTTGTTTTCTTAAACGGTTAATTCACTAACTCTCAGAATTTTTAGGTTTTACCCCCCCGTTAGATGAGTATAATTAATAAAAGTAATATTGTCATCCTAGTTATTTCATTTGACGCCCCTGCTACATCCCCAGTGACCGCGTTAAAGTGTTTGTGAGCCGTTCTTATCATTAGAATCATTACGGAAAATACCCCAAGAAGGAACACGCCTATAAACACCAACAGTTCTTCATAGCTGAATGAATCCCATTTATTTAAGAAATAGATTCCTTCTTCTTTAAAAATTTCAATGTTTTCAAGAAAAAGGAGAAAGGGTGTTAAAATTAAAAGGGAAATGGCGAGACCTTTTGCAAAAGTTTTCTTATTCACAAATTCGTGAAAAGCCCCAGCAACAGGGGTTTTTGAGCTTCTACCAAAAGAAATACACCCCGTCTGAACCATTTTACCGCCCATTTCAGCTACTAAAACCGCAGGTATCAAATACTCTTCTTCAACCTCCCCTATAGCGATTCCTGTGATAATCAAGACAAAAAACCCTAAGGTAAGCCCGCCAACACCAATGTTAACATCATGCATGACCTCAATCTTTCTCTCAGGAGACCCCATAACCATCAACCCATCCCCAAGGTCGAACAAGCCGTCAACATTATGAAAACCGGACACCCTAAGAATAAAATAGAGCACAAAAAATCCCACAATAATCTGAGGAAGCAAAAGCCCTAAAAAATATCCAAAAATCCCTGCCACAAGCCCTACTACAAACCCTGCAACAGGTGCAAAATGAAAATTCCTAGCAATCTCCTCATAAGAATACATCTTCTTACTCACAGGAATAACAGTAAGAAAAGAAAAAGCACTCTTTAACCCTTGGAAGCGTTCTTTATTCAATATACGTGCCACCATTTTTCTTATTCGTCTAGTTATCAAGTAAACAGATTAAGACTTATTGCTTTAATAATTCTTTCAATATTTTGATTTTTCTGTTATTTTTTCAAAGAAGTGGATAATAGTAAAGCCTATTCCAGTCTTAGAACGCTTTTAACCCAAGGCATTGAATTGTGAGGTTTTTGAACTTTTTCATCTTTTTTTGGTTATAAAAATAGGTAAAAAATAGTTTTGGGGATTATGTGCGTGGTTTTTTAGAAGTTTAGGATTGTTTTGCTTTTTTTTATCCAGCCTGTGAGATCCGTTATTGTTCCGGGTTTTACGCCTTCTATTATGCCTTCTTCGATCACGGATGAAGAGATAGAAAGCATTATGCGGTTCCTTCGAGAGGGATGGCGAAAATGGAAAACGACAGAGTCTGTATAGATACTGATGTCTTGATAGATAATCTAAGAAACTGAGAAAAAAAAGTAGAGTACCTCCGAACATTAGAAGAACAACAGGTTATTAAACTTCTTTATGTTCCCTTTTATATTTCTCTATAAATTCTATTATTTCGCTTTCTCCATGTGGAGTACCTCGAATTATAGTTTCTCCAATAATGACTGTAGGAACACCGTAGACTTCCTTAGCCCTTGCCTCCTCTCTGTTGCGGGGGTCTGAGAGGTCAATATTTCTAATTTTTACTTCCTTTGGATAATGTGTCGATACGACAAATTCAACTAGTCTCTTGGCTCTTCGGCAGCTTCCGCAAGAAGGTGTATGATATACCTCTATTTCCAGCATGTTTATCCACCTGTATGTCTACTTGGTGAAAGATAGGTATCTTCTTAAATGCGCTTTCTAATTCTTAAAGGCTTCTAAAATATTTTTCATTAGCTACAATAAATATATCAACAAAAAAGCGACTCATAGATCCTCTGTTGATGGTAAAGAGTTTTATACAGGCAAAAAACCTAATGATTTAATGATATGTTTTAGACGGAGCGTGCTCCTTTAATGAGTAAAGATTATGATTGGCTGGAAGAGCTTGACGATTTTTTGACCGCGCGTTTTTACTTTCTGAATGCTTTGGGGGCATACCTTTGGGGCATACAGTTTGAGAATGTCTGTGATTTTCTTAATGAACGACTCCCAGAAGCAAAAATGGTTCTAGACGACCAAAAACAGGCTTTATCAGAGGAAATAGACAGGATTGGAGGTATTTTTGAAACGGTCGGTCGCCGATCCCTTATAACCCCTTACGAAATTGTCACACCATTTTCCCAAATCGCTTTCCCTGTTGAATGTCCAGAAGTCGCAGAAAAATGTGAAGAAATCCTGAAAATAAAAGAACAAGCAGAGTTCCAATTCTTTGTAAGCTATCACCCACCAGTGTTAGTACCATTACTAGATCTCGACCAAAAAACAAGATTTTCACGGGTCTTTTACATTAATGCCCACACCACCCTGAAAAAACCTTTAAAATCCCACATCTATTTCAATATTCATTACTGGAAGAGAGTAGACCCAGCAGAAATGCTTCTCCATGAGATACTTCACACCCATAACCCAAGCATTTCACACTTTTATATCGACGACCTTGCATACAAAGCGATAGAGAAAAATCCAGATGCTAGAAACTTCATAAACGAGAAGCTGAAAGACTTTATAGGCAAAGGGTTTCAAAAATTCTTATCCATAGATAAAAGTGTTTTCAAGCATAAAGATATTATACTAGCATTTAACCAGGAATTTGTTAAAATCATGGGCTTAAAACACTTATTTCCACCAACAGCCCACGAAGCTAAAAACATCCCCCCAATAAACCGTCAACTTGAAAAAGAATAACAAGATACTAATATGGAGAATAGAAGGAGAACCTAACCCGTTATGGAAAACA
This sequence comes from Candidatus Wukongarchaeum yapensis, assembly GCA_016840425.1. Taxonomy (GTDB): domain Archaea; phylum Asgardarchaeota; class Wukongarchaeia; order Wukongarchaeales; family Wukongarchaeaceae; genus Wukongarchaeum; species Wukongarchaeum yapensis. Next base: position 3,796 of record JAEOSI010000093.1, on the reverse strand, counting down.
ACTGATTATTATACATACACTGACATAATCCCACGACTAAAGAAGCCTTTGGCTTTCTGCGATATTTTTTGTAAAAGAAGTGTTCCAATACCACCTTAAAGAAGACAGAAAAAAGAGAGAAAAATATGCCTAAAAAAGGTCATCGTAATACTTTTGATGACCTTGAAGCTATTGATCTTTTATTGCGATGGCTTTGAAGACATTAATTTTCTAAATTTAGCGACCTTAAAGACATTGACGTATCTACTGCTTGTAGAGGGGGTAGGGATGTCAGAAATGATTGGGGCGGTTGTTTTTACAATGATTTCTGATCGTATATATACATTGCTTCCATAAAACCTTGCTATGACGTCCTTTTTTTGCACTGTGACGTGTACCCTTTCTGCTCCTGCTCTCTTAGCTTTTTCTATGGCGAAAGCTTTTCCCTCCTCAATGGCGTAATCAATAGCTTCAAACTTGTTTTCAAAGATTTGCTTTCCAACTGTTGGGGCGTGAACTATGTATCTTTCAGTCTCAAGATCCTCGTGAAAATCTCGTTGGACAAGGATGAACACAGTCTCTTCTATGCTGCTTGTGATTGCCCCAAGGGCGTTAGCTATGGCAGAGCTTGGAGGTACTAATGAGTTTATTTTCATCGCTTCTGCCAAATATTTTATATAAGCTCCAGCTGGAGCTCCTAACCCGATTATTGTAGAGTTTAACAAGATTTCTTTCCTAGCCTCTTCAACCTCTTTTTTCGGACTATATTTCTTGAAGAAATATGTTTTTAAAATATCAGGCAAGTCAAAGATGAAATCCGGCGTTATTCTTTCCTCAAACTTTTGATTTACGGTATCAACTATTTTCTGTGTAAACTTTTTTATGACTTCTTCAGAAAACTCTGATAAGCTCATATTTAACTTCTCAGCCAAGGTGTTGACCGCTATTCTTGCTGCTTCCACATTCCCTTCAGTGTATATCCCATTACAATGAAGGACATCTGTAGGTGTAACACCGATCGCCTGTACTAATCCCAGCAATATGAGTTCATTTAATCTATCACAATTAACATTCCCACTTTTCACTAAATCTTCAAATTTTGTCAAGGACTGACTAGACACTATCCTTAACAAGTTTTCGTCGATGGGTTGCCTTAGTTTTCTAGCCTTTTTTAAGGCCCTTAAATAATAAACACCGTTTTTCTCCTTGATTAGATCGACGAGTTCAGGAATTTCTAAGCTTGCAAAAGCTATAGGGATAACCCTTTCAGGACCAATCTCGATCATACCCCCCTCCACTTTTATCCTGCTATCACCCCCTAAACCTATGGTTGTTGAGTCTATGGCTTTTATCCTGGTTTTAAGCCCGCCAACAGTCGCGCCATCATCCAGAATTACAGGCTTATTACCTTCAAGGAAGGAGATATCCGTTGTCGTACCTCCTATATCTATAACTATTCCGTCTTCATTTTTTGTAAGCGCCCAAGCACCAACAGCACTAGATGCAGGTCCCGACAAAATCGTTTCTACGGGCCTTTCACCCGCAAGTTCCGCGCTAATCACAGATCCACTACCTTTTACAACAAATATACGCGTTTTCTCCATCCCCCTTTCCTCTAAAGCCTTTCTGAGTTCTAAGAGTAAGGTATTTATCAGAGGGATAAGTTTAGCGTTAAGCGCGGCAGTTACTGTTCTTTCATATATTCCAAGCTGTTCTGTGAACTCAAAACCACAAACAGTAGGTAAACCCGCAATCTCCCGGGCGATATCCCTCGCCCTGAGCTCGTGAGAGGGGTTTCTTACACTGAAAAAAGAAGATATCGCTAACCCCTCAACACAATCGCTCATTTCTTGAACGGCAACTTTAACCGCCTCCTCGTCAAGGGGCTCGATCTCATCACCAAATTCATCATGCCCTCCCTTAACAATACGGGTAATATCTGCAGGTATGTACTGATCTTCTCTTGGTTCATGACCGATCATTAAAAGACCAACCCTACACCCTTTTCCCTCAACAATCGCGTTAGTAGCCAAAGTGGTGGAAATAGAAACCACCTCCACTTGGCTTGGATTAACATTAGAATCTTTTAAAGCAACTTCTAGAGCTTTAACTATTCCAATAGTGTAGTCGTAATGTGTAGTAGGCGCAATACCATTGCCTAACACTTCACGGGATGTAAAGTCCAATACTACTGCATAAGTGTTCGTACCACCCGTATCAATACCAACTCCAATCGCCAAAAATACCACCAAAAACAAATCTTTAAGTAAAAAATGAATAAAAACTCAAAATGAGGTTGGAATTCATTTTTTATAAAAAGGTAAACAAAGTTTAAATAAATCTACGTAACCAGGAAATAATTTGCTCTTATCATAAAAATACTTTGCCTTACTTTTTACTTATCTTAAACATTAAATCAAAGCAGTAACTATGTACATACAATCTAAAAAATTGCCTAAACAATCTAAAAAATAAGGAAAGGAATTATAAAAAGAATAAAAAGAAAATAAAAAAAGGGGGGGGAAAGTTTGGAGGTTTACAAATATACCCTGCTATTGGTTTATTAGGTTTACCAGCCGTAGTTCTTCTTCTGCCATTGATATACTCCTACGTCATCGCACCATTTGACCTTGGATGAGATAAAAGCATCTGAGGCAGGTAAAGCTGGAAACCTTTTCATTGCGTCGTCAAGGGCGGTTTTCTCGAATTTTGTTAGAGGTAGTTTTCCATTGTCATGGAATGCTTTCATTATGTCAGCTGCTTTCATCGCGGCAGCCTTAGCCCTGTCGTAATAGCCTTCTCCGGCTCCAGCAATTGCTTTTCCTATCTCTAAAGCGTGCGGATAGGCAAGGATCAATGGTTGTGGGGACCTGTATATGTCAACTGACATGTATAGGTCTCTTAGGAGTTTGTCGTTGCCTGTTTGTTTAGCCATGTTCATCAAGGCACATTCTTCTGCTAAGGCTTGGAACCAAACAGCAGCAGTCGTTCCGCCGAATTCTTCGTGGTATTCTACAGATTCGTTAGTCCAAATGTCACAGACTTGCGCGGTTAAGTTGCCCATCACGTCGCCGTGGGCGCATGTGCAGTCTTTGCCTTCCTGGCAGGTCGGGACGCCAGTTACGGCTTTTACGATTGGTCCTTCATAGGCACAGTCCTTGTCTGGTCCTGTGCACCCAACCTCCATTGCGACTATGCTTCTCGGGGAGCAAATTGCTCGCGCGAGAGCTGCAAAGGTGTGAGCAACGTCTTTGTCAGTTAAACCGCCAGCGATGAACATAACAGTGTTGGCTCCACTACAGTTTGTGTCACCAGCAGGGATTGTATTGTTTTTCTTGCAGATGTCAACTGCTTTGGTCCACACATATTCCATGTCCATGCTACCACAGACACCTATACCAAAGAGGACGCCTTCAATATCTCCCCTGGTCACCGAGTAGTCAAGAACTTCTTTTCCTCCCATGGTTTCCATAGCTATGTCGCTTGCTCCATTTTTGCAGCAAGCTTCAATTGTCGCCATTATATCGCGTTCATAGGGTGTGTCTCTTAAGGCTACTTCTGACCTTCTTAGGTCTGCGACGGTTTGTCTTAGATAGGCTGCGATGCCCCACTCATCGTGGAACTCTTGGAGGACGTCTGCTTGTGTTTTTGTTGTTGCGCCGCCCCAATCAGGGTTGTGGGTTTGCTGGAAAACATGTTCTTGTTCAACCATGATGCTTGGAATACCTATTCCTATAGCTCTGTTACATGCATCTCTTGTAAAGTGGTCGTGAGATGTCTTTAATTTCTCTAAAGTTGCTTCTGATCCTGGTGGTGG
>JAEOSI010000092.1 GCA_016840425.1 Candidatus Wukongarchaeum yapensis | reverse complement strand
TCCTACCTGAACGATCCTTTCATGTTTTTTTGCTTCTATAAGGATCGTATCTGCCTCCTCCATAGTACTTGTTATAGGCTTTTCTACAAAAACATCGACGTGAGGGAGTAGTTCTAAAGCGACCTTCGCATGCAACATTGTAGGAACCGCGATTATAGCGCAATCCGGTCGCCCTTTTTCTATCAAATCTGTTACCGATGAGTAAACGTTCTCCTCCCCTATTCCATATCTTTTTGCGACATTTTTAGCCTCTTCAAGGCTTATATCGCATATTAAAATCTCGCTTATTTCTCCTTCTGTCTGCAGCTTTTTAAGGTTTCTAACGTGATTTTTACCCCACCTACCAACGCCCAAGACAGCAACTTTTAAACTCAAAAATCATCACCTATAAATAAATACTGATATATTTTAGTTCTTTAATTTAGTTTTTGATAGAACGCTTTAAAACCGTGACTGGAGCGAATTGGTTTTGGTTATCGATTTATGGGTAGATGTTCTTACGCCTAAACAAGCGTTATTTTTTTACAGGCTTATTAAAGATTATGAGGGGGAGGGGTTAAAGGTATGGATAACCACTCGCCATTATAGGGAGGCTTTACAACAGCTTAAACTTAAAAATTTGCGGGCAACAGTTATTGGTAAACATGGAGAAACTCTTGAGGAAAAACTGGTTTCAAGTATCGAAAGAACCCTCATCCTAACACGTTTCCTTAAGAAAATGAGGGTGAAAAGTGCAATTTCTTTTTCTTCGCCAGAAGCAGCGAGGGCGGCTTTTGGTTTGGGAATACCTCATGCCTGTGTTAGTGATTCTCCCCATGCAACGGCGGTAAGTAAGCTTACACTTCCCTTATCTTCTCTTCTTTTTACACCTAAGATGATACCTAAAGAGGAGTTTACCTATTTTGGTATCGCTCCTGAAGATATAGTACAGTATGATGCTCTTGATCCTGTAGCGTGGTTAAAAGATTTTAACCCTGATCCTGCTATCCTATCTCAAGTGGGAATAAAAGAACAAAAAGAAGATTTTATCGTGGTTATAAGGGCTGAAGAAAGCCGTGCCGCCTATCTTTCCAACATAGAGGAGGGATTGACGCTGAAAATCGTTTCAGAACTAATAAAAACGTGCAGTAAACGCCTTTTGAAATGCCAAATAATTGTTATGCCCCGTTATGAAGACTATAAAATGTTTAAAGAAAAAATAGGTAAAAAAGCAATAATTCTCTCCCGAAACATAGATGCAGCGAGTCTGCTTTTAAAAACAGATCTTTTCATAGGAGGCGGAGGTACGATGAATGCTGAAGCTGCCCTTTTAGGGGTTCCAACAATCTCTTATTTTCCTAGAGAGACAACCACGGTGGAAAAATACTTGATAGAGGAGGGTTTAATAGCACGTTCCAAAGACCCTCAAAAAGTCGTTGAAAAAAGCGTAGAAGCTCTATTAAATCAAGAAGAGTGTAAAAGAAAGCAAAGAAAAGGAAAAGAGCTCCTCAAACGCATGGAAGACCCTATAAAAGTCATTAAAGATCACTTAAAACCAATCATAGAAAAATAATACATTTTTTTGAGAAAAATTAATCAATTCATTAAGTTTTTCTCAGGATTTTTCCCACTTTTTGCACGTATACGCTTGTTAGAAGATGCCAAAAATAAAGCCAACCTGCCGCTAAGCCCCCGCTAATACCCACTTGAACCAAGCTTCTTAAAAAACTCTCGCTGCTTGAAAAATCATCCTCGGTTATTGGAACCACAAACTCCTCTATGACTAAAAACATGAAAATCATGGTAGCCCAAACAAAGGCAAGAATACCGCCAATTTCTAAAGCAGGCCTTACCCACTTATCCTTGCCGTTTACCAATTTTTTACTTTTTTTCTCCAAAATTATGACCTCTCCATGTTTCAAGGTATAAGTAAGGCTGTCATAATAGCCAGAACAGCAGAAACAAGGGCAAGAAGATAGAAACCCTTAAGTATTTCCCCTTCCTTAAGCGGTCTCCTTATGAGAAATATCCGGGTTAAAGTTAAAGGTGCCTTAGGGTTTTCTGTCGCCGATATATAACCGTCGGGCATTAAGTATGTAGGTCTCTCTATCTCTCGCCTCTCTTTTAATCCTCCGATACTTGCAAGGATGTAAAAACTGTTCATTATTAAGGGCATCATTGCCACTAAAACAACTATTTCAACGCTTCCAACAACCGCTATACCCCCCAAAGCAGCTCCAACAGACAAGCTCCCAGTATCCCCCGCAAAACCCCTCGCAGGATAACGGTTAAAGTACCAAAAAGCAAGCAAAGAAGCGAACAAAATGAGACTCAACAACAATCCTACCTCTGAGTCAAGGATTAATGAGCAAACCAAAACAGTTCCTGCAATGATTGCACAAGTACCGCTCATGGCTCCATTTAAAACATCGATCATGTTTGCAGCATTAGCAGGAACCGCCACTACCAAAGGAATAAGAACAAAATAGATAATAGTTAAACGTGTTTTCCCAATAAAAGGAAAAGCTGGGTGAGGAGAATACAATCCACTTAATATCACAGGTATACAAGCTAAAACCAGAAGAAAAGGTTTTAGCAGGGCATTTAAACCCCTAAGATCATCAATTATCCCCACAAAAGCAGCAATTAAAACCACCGCTAAAAAAACCATAACCTCTTCAAAATATTCCGAGAACAGGACGACACTTAAAAAAGATCCAAAAATCAAGGTAAAAACAATGCTTAAACCACCCATTTCAGGAATCTCAGGCTTATCAGTTTTATGAACATCAACACCAACAATGCCGACCTGCTTCATCTTCCTCATAACAATAGGTGTTAAAACAAAACAAACAATAAAGGAGGAAAAAAACAGGAAAAACAGCTGTAATGGCTCAAAACCCAATAACATGCCGAAAATCCCCCAAAAGCAAAAATCCATAACAAATATAATTAATATTTTCAAAAAATGTAGAAATATCTTAATAGTTTTTTCAAATAAAAATCTTTTACCGCTTAAAATTACTGGACTATACCTATTATATCATCCTGCCCGCAAAAAGAAACAGTTCCTTTATCTCTCTTATTTTTCCCTTCCTAAGACAGAAAGGTTTACATTTGACTTTCATAACAGGCAGGTAGATATTTGTTTAGCAGTAGTTAAATTTTACGGGAGTTTAAATTCTGGCAACATTTTTTCATTAATTCTGTAAGGAACTTTTCCAAAGAAACTGTTAATCACGGAGCTTTTAAGAATCTGCATATACTTTTCCTCTTTTTCAATATCATATTCCCATAAGATTATGTTATCTGCTATTTTTTCAATTGCTGTATGAAACTTTCTAGGATAGTTTTTATAACTAAAAATGTAAATCCCCGTATGCTGAAATTTGTGAAGTATTAAATCAACGTGATTTCTGAAAAATTTTAGAAATTCGTTTTTCCACGCATCTAAAAGATCATCTCCCCGAGTTATGATAATTCTCCCAGTTGTCTCCATAGAAACCCTCCCTGTTATCTCTTCTATAAAACTATCTAATTCACCTATTGAGCTAGATTTTTCAGGATTTTTAACCAGATATAAGGAAAAAACATCGATTTCAAACTGTTTTAACTCCCCGGTATATTCTTCTATAACATCTTCTTTTATCCCTTCTTTTAATCCCTTACCGCTATACATGTCTATCCAATAAGCTCTTCCCTCTCTTGAAAAAAGAGAATTTCTTTTAATGATCTCTGGATCTATTTTAAAAGCCATCTTTACAGCAGTTACGGGGTCAGATCGTGTCGATACCGTTATATTAAACTCGTCATCAAAAAGATTCGTAGCCCAGTGGCACCATATTCCTATAGGATCCCAATAGGTTTGGTTGCAAACATAAAAGATGGTGCAAGTACCGCTTAAAATTTTAAAATAATCATCAAAATCCTTATACCCTGTAGGCAAAATTCGAGGGGATTTTTGTCTTACCCAGATCGGTTTCTCCATCATATTTCACCAGGTCTTAATTTCCCTTCTCTGTCCTTCTTGTGAAGATCATCCTCTTAGGCAAAGGGGTTTTCTTTCCAAAATGCCGTCCTTTATCTTTCTCCAATAAATAGTGACTTGGAAGTTATATTTTGATTAAGTTAGCGATATTTCTCCTTATTTTTTAAAAGTTTTTCATTTACTTTTTAGTAGTTTTACGGAGGAGGAAGTTTTAATTCTGGCAACATTTTTTCGTTAATTCTGTAAGGAACTTTTCCAAAGAAACTGTCAATCACGGAGCTTTTAAGAATCTGCATATACTTTTCCTCTTTTTTTTGGTTATAACACCATAAGATTATGTTATCTGCTATTCTTTCAATTTTTGCATGAAAATTTCTAGGATAGCTTTTATAACTGATCACATAAACTCCCGTATGATGAAATTTATGCAACAATAAGTCAACCTGGTGTTTGAAAAATTCTAGAAACTCCTCCATTCCCCATGAATCTACGAAATTATCTAAAGTATGAACAAAGATTCTCCCTATCCTATTCTTAGAAACCCTACCCATTATCTCTCTTATAAAACCGTTTAACTCATCGATTGAACTATTTTTTTCAGGGTTTTTCACAATATATATAGCAAAAGGATCAATTTCAAATGATTTTATCCCCTTCTCATATTTCTCTATAATATCTTTTCTTACATCCTTCTTTAATCCCCTACCTCCATACATGTCTATCCAATAACCTCTACCATCTTTTATAACAACAGGAGTTCTTTTAACAAGCTCTGGCCGTACTTCAAAAAATAACTTTGTAGCAGTTATAGGATCAAACCGTGTTGATATTATAATATTAAACTCATCATTAGAAAGATCCACAACCCAATTAACCAGTAATCCTCTAGGATCCCAATAGGTTTGGTTGCAAACATAAAAGATGGTGCAAGTACCGCTTAAAATTTTAAAATAATCATCAAAATCCTCATAGCCTGTAGGCAAAATTCGAGGAGGTTTTGAGCTTATCCAGATCGGTTTTCCCACCATATTTCACCAAAATTTTGATTCACGAACTTATCCTTCCTTGGGGATCACTTATTTGTAAAACAAAAAGTTTTTGTTCCCAAAATCATGCCCTTTATTTATTACGCTAACAAATAGTTACTTAGGGGTTTATATTTTGGTTAAGTTAGCAATAGAAGGCGGTGAACCTGTAAGAAGGGAGAAGATACCGATAGCGGTGCCTATTCTTGGTGAAGAAGAGGAAAGAGCGGTTATAGAAGTTTTAAGATCAGGTTATCTTGTGCAAGGTGAAGTTGTTGAGAAGTTTGAGAAAGAGTTTGCGAAATTTAACGGTGTAAAACATGCTATAGCCGTGAACTCGGGGACAGCAGCTCTCCATGTAGCCTTCCAAGCCCTGAAACTACTCCCAGGAGATGAGGTGATAACCGTTCCTTATACTTTTAGTGCTTCAGCAACAGCCGCGCTCTTTCTGGGAGGTATCCCTGTTTTTGTCGACATAAACCCGGAAACTTTCAACGTTGAACCGGAAAAAATTGAAAAAGCTATAACAAGAAAAACCAAGGGTATTATTCCAGTACACCTTTTTGGTTTGCCCGCAGACATGGATCCCATAAAAGAAGTTGCAGAAAAACACGGTCTTTTTATTTTAGAAGATGCAGCCCAAGCGCATAAAGCCCGCTATAAAGGCCACATGGTAGGCACTTTCGGTGATGTAGCTATTTACTCTTTTTACGCTACAAAAAACATGACTACAGGAGAGGGAGGTATGATTGTGACAAATGATGATGAAATCGCTGAAAAATGCAGAATCATAAGGGATCAGGGACAAAAGGGCAAGTATAACCATGTCCTCTTAGGGTATAATTATCGTATGACAAACATTATGGCAGCTATTGGATTAAAACAGTTGGAAAAACTTCAGAACTTCACGAAAAAACGCCAAGAATTTGCAAGAAAACTCTCAAAAGAGCTTGAAAAAATAAGAGAGCTAATAAAACCCTCAAAAGAGCCAGAAGGATATGAACACGTATACTACCTATACGCATGCCTCTTGGAAGAAAAAAGCGGGTGGGAAAGAGATGGTTTTATAAAAGCTTTAGAAGCTGAAGGAATAAGCGCTGGTCCAATCTATAAAACCCTCCTCTACCATCAACCCCTCTACGAAAACATAAAAGATCCAAACGTATACCCTTATGCTGAAATGTTAAAGAACTTTCTTCCAAACTATAAAAAAGCGAAATGCCCCATAGCAGAAGAAATAGCTAAAAAGGCAATACAGCTCCCAATGCACCCTAAATTAACCGAAAAAGACCTAAAAGACATAATAACAGCCATAGAAAAACTCATACTACAAAAAAAGAAATGAAATTAAAGAACTATATTCTTCTTAGCAAATAATTTAAGTAGTATTTTATTCTATTAATCGATAATTAACCTTCCCAGGGAACCTTGCCAATAAACTATATAGATATTTACATCATACAGAGTCTAATTCGATAAACTATTTATACATATTTCAAACTATATATGCTCAAGCGGAAAAAAACTAACTTAGCGGTTTAGAGCCTAGGTCCAGCAGACCACTCGGAGTCAAAACAATTACAACCGTTATATCTGCTACCTCTAAGAGGGAAAAAGTCAAACTAAAAAGCCACATCTCCTACATAATTCCTTATCTTAGCGGTAGCGGTTTCGGCGGTGGTTTTACATGAGTGACTTCGTGAGTGAAGTTGATTTTCATGATTGGGCGTTGATTTTGTATTTTACAGCGTTCTTTGGTTTCATAGTTTTGTTTCTTTACGCTTTTGGTTTGAACGGTTAATTTTTTTTAAAAAATGTGTGAGTCAATGATTTTTTAAGTTACGCTTCTCTCTGATTTTGGAACGGAAGCGGTCAGGGTTTAGCGTTTAGGTAGCGAGTAAAAAAACCATTAAGAGCGGTGCATAAAAGGGTTGAATGCGATGGCTACCACCTAAAGCCTGGCCCAGACCCATTGTGATCTTTTCTACATTTTCAGACCAGATAAAATCTTTTAAAACTGCTTTAAGGATAAAGCGTTAGTTGCTATCGAAAATTTTTCTAATTTATAAAGCTTTATATTGAAACCTAATTCTAAACAAAAGAGGGAATAATATGAAAACAATAAAAGTTCCAGGTAAAAACAACGCGCACAACGTTTTATTGTATACCCTAAGCACTTGTGTATGGTGTAACCGGACAAAGAGACTGTTAAATGACACCTCTGTTCAATACGAATATATTGATATTGACTTGTGTGACAAAAAAGAACAGGAAGAAGTAAGAGAAGATATTAGAAGCAGAGGAGGGTCTATTAGATTTCCTACAATACTCATAGACGACAAGATTTTGATTAGTGGTTTTCATCCGGATAAGATATTGGAGGCTTTGGAAATTGGTAACGCTTGAAGAAGTGCGTAAAAGGGCTGAGAGCGATGCAAAAACCCATGGCTACTACCTAAGCCCTGATCCAGAGTTTCTTAACGACCTTCTTGAAGGTCTTAAAAAGAACGAAGAGCGATACGGCTATCCTTCATGCCCGTGTAGGCTTGCTTCTGGAGTTTTTGAGCTTGACAGAGATATAATATGTCCATGCGATTATCGAGACCCAGACGTTATAGAGTATAACGCTTGCTACTGTGCACTCTATGTTAGTAAGGAAGCTTTTGAAGGAAAGGTCACCCTAGAACCAATCCCAGAGCGAAGACCTTTAGAGAAACAGAACAGAGCTTATGGACTAACTGAAGAAAGTCTGGTTGAAAAAGCTCCTGAAAAACCACCTGAGAAAACCACCGTGGTCACTGAAGAATCTGGTGATGTTAAAATGAAAATGTGGTATTGCAAACAATGTGGATACGTCTGCTTCCGAGAAGAACCCCCATATGTTTGCCCGATATGCAAAGCGAAGAGAGAAATGTTTGCTGAAATAAGTATGAAAACGCAAATACAAGGGTAAGATGTTGCTTAGCTGTTTTTTTGCTTATTAATCGTTTCTTCAAAGATTTGAAATGGGAAAATTCGTTCAACTTTATTGAATTGTTTTC
>JAEOSI010000091.1 GCA_016840425.1 Candidatus Wukongarchaeum yapensis | reverse complement strand
CCGCGAGCAGTCATGAGAAGCGGTGATATACCCTTTATTTATTACTTCGAGCATTGCACGCATTGCACGTTTTTCCTTTAAAAGATCTACTTTTGGAGGGTTGCCTCCCTCTATTTTATGTATTAAAGTATAGTATTCAGATCCTTCAATTTCGTCCAAAGTTTCGCCCCCAATCACTATCTTTTCACCTGGTTGCTTAAATTCCATAGTGACTGCCTTTTCCACATCCTCCATCAAACCTGCCACCATCACTACTGGAGCAGGTTTTATCGCAATCCCAGTAACAGTGTCTTCGTTGTAAAAACTCACATTTCCCCCAACACACGGAACTTTCAAAAACTTACATGCATCCGCCATCCCCCTCACCGCTTCTTTAAATTGCCAGAAAATTTCAGGATCTTCAGGGTTTCCGAAGTTACAGCAATCAACCATTCCTACAGGTTCGGCTCCCACCGAAGTGACATTACGACAGGCTTCAACAACGGCTTCTACGCCCCCATTATACGGGTCTAAATAAACATGGCGAGAGTTACAATCTGTGGCTATGGCGATGCCCTTTTTATTTCCAAGAACTCGCAATACGGCGGCATCTGCTTTACCGGGCTTTACAGCGGTTCTCACTCCCACTTCATGATCATACTGCTGATAAATCCACTCCTTACTACCAATATTCGGAGAAGCAAGAACGGCGTATATAGCTCCGACAATGTCCTTGGGAGGGACTGGTTTTCTAATTTTCCAAGGGGTTTCTAAATAGGGAGGTTTTTTAGATTCTCTGTCTATAGTGGGAACTTTTGTGAGAATACTTGGAGGCAAATCCACAACCAAATTCCCTCCTCTATACATGACAAGTCTTTCTGTGTCCGTAACCTTACCTATCACTGCATAAGGCAACTCATACTTTTCAAAAACATCGGTAACTGCATTTAATCCCCCAGGGTCAACTATGAAAAGCATTCTTTCCTGCGACTCAGAAATAACCATCTCCCAAGTGTCCATATCTGGCTCCCGAAGATAAACCTCATCAAGATTTATTTCTAAACCCACACCTGCTGCATCTGCCATTTCACAAGTACCACAGGTTAACCCTCCTCCTCCTAAATCCTTAAGCCCCTTAACAAATCCCGTCTCTATTGCTTCCAGAGTCGCATCAATAATTTTCTTCTTTGTAAAAGGATCACCAATCTGAACCGATCCCCTATCATCCTCCTCAGAATCCCCAGATAACTCTTTCGAAGCAAAAGTTACACCATGAATACCATCCCTACCCGTAGAACCACCCATTAAAACCACGTAATCTCCAGGATTACCCCCCTTACTCGGCATTATTTTATCATGAGTTGTGACCCCTAAACATCCCACATTAACCAAACAATTTTTCTCAAAACTCGGATCAAATTCCACCTCTCCTCCTACAGTAGGAACTCCAATACAGTTTCCATAATCCCCTATACCTTTAACCACGTACTTTAACAACCATTTTGTATGCCCATTATCAAGTAACCCGAACCTTAAAGGATCGATTAATGCTATTGGACGGGCGCCCATACAAAGAATATCCCTAACAATCCCTCCAATCCCCGTAGCCGCCCCATTATAAGGATCTACAGCACTAGGATGATTATGACTCTCAATTTTAAAAACAACCGCCAAATTATCCCCTATATTAACAACTCCCGCATCCTGCCCAGGCCCCACTAAAACCTTTGCACCTTCCCAAGGCAACAGTTCCAAAATAGGCTTTGAACTTTTATAAGAACAGTGTTCCGACCACATTACATCTATCATTGCCCATTCAACAGTATTAGGCTCTCTGCCCAAAATTTCCCTAACCTTCCCTATTTCGTTATCGTTCAGCTCTAAAGTGATATCTGAAGGTCTAAGACAAACAGAGGTCAAGTTTCATGCCACCCCCTTTCTTATGTATTCGATCATAGACTGGAAAAACCTCTTTCCATGATCTGTCCTATAAGGGCTGAGAGTTTTTTCAGAACCTCTTTCTGGGTGAGGCATTAAGCCTAAAACGTTTCTCTCAAGATTACATATACCCGCTATGCTTTCCAACGAACCGTTAGGGTTTGCATCTTCCGTAGGTTCGCCTTCATCATTAACGTAAAGAAAAACGATTTGGTTGTTTTCATGAAGTTCTTTTAAGATTGTTTTATCGGCAAAATACCTCCCTTCTCCATGGGCGATAGGAAGCTTCCATAAGCCTCCTTTTTTTTCAACGTTTGTAAAAGCGGTATCACTATGTTCTACGCGTAAATTAACCCATTTACAAATAAACTTTAATCCATCATTAGGTAGTAAAGCTCCGGGTAAAAGTCCTGCCTCTATAAGGACCTGAAACCCATTACAAATCCCCGCTACGGGCACTCCCTCTCGGGCTAACGTTTTTACCTCTTGGATTACGGGACTATAAGCGGCAATTATTCCTGCCCGCAAAGCATCCCCATAAGCAAAGCCGCCGGGAAGAACGATTCCACCAAATCCTTCAAGTTTATCCTTATGCCATACAAGATCCGCACTCACCCCTAGAACATCACGAAGAACATAGACCGTGTCAAGATCACAATTACTGCCAGGAAACCTGACTACGCCTATTTTTATTTCTGTGTTCAACTTTCTCCTCTCTTATCTTTTATCTCAACACGATAAATGTGGGCTACTGGGTTGTAAATTCTAAGCTCATTAACCATCCTTATCACGGTATCTTTTGCCTCTGCTTCACTGGAAGCTTCTAAGTTTAAGCGCAAGATTTTCCCTGTCCTTACCGATTTAATGTTAGTATAACCTGACTTATGCACAAGATCGCGCATCACAGTTTCTCCTTCCGGATCCCTTGCAGCAGGCTTGTTTTCAATAATTATTTCTACGGTGTATTTTTGTGGCAATTTATCACGCACTCTCACTCTTATTAAACAATCATTTATCCTTCGAATTTTTTCCCTGTTACACGTTCGTAAACTTCGATATAGTGTTCAATTACCTGCCCTAAGTCTTTCCTATACCTGTCTTTATCCAGTATCCTTCCAGTTGCTGTATCCCATAGCCTCATACTGTCTGGATTTATCTCGTCTCCTATTCTCAAAATGCCCGCAGTATCTCCGCCGAATTCAAGTTTAAAATCTACCAAGTCTATGCCGATTTTCTTAAAGAAAGGTAATAAAACATCGTTTGCTTTTTTTGCAAGCCTTATCATCTCTTCTATTTCCTCAGGTGTCGCAATTTCTAATAGGGCTATATACTCTTCAGAAAGGAAAGGGTCATGATACTCATCGTTTTTCAAGAAAAACTCGACTATAGGCCTTTTTAAAACAGTTTTTTCCTTAATCATTTGTAAACGCTTAATCAAGCTTCCCGTCGCAATATTTCTTAAAACAACTTCCAAGGGGAGCATTTCCAGTTTTCTAACGAGCATCTTATCCTTGCCTATTGTTTCTATGTAATGGGTGGGGATGTCTGTCTGCTCAAGAAGTTGTAGTAATTTCGTGGAAATTCCACAGTTCAAAACGCCTTTATTGGGCAATTCATCACGTTTTTTACCATCCCCGGCAGTAATTCTGTCAGAAAATTCGAGAATCACCTGCGTGGGGTCTTCTGTAGAATAAACCTGCTTTGTTTTGCCCCTAGAAACTTCTTTTAAAGGCTTTTTCATGCCTTTTCATGCCCCTTAACTTGACTTTACTTAAAACAATATTATAAAATTTTCTAAACTTTTGTATATATCTTTGAGTAACACATGTTTTTTATACAATTTTATGTTAAAAAATAACAATTCTTCAAAATTTCTGAAAGCTAAACTATTTTATAAAACATTCACGGGTTTTTATAGCGAGGTTCTTCAAAGTGAAAACCCTTGGCATCGATCCAGGAAGCTTTAGTTATGACATCTGTGGTCTCGAAGACGGCGAGGTCTTTTTAAGCAAATCTTTTCTAACCCGTGAAGTTGTCTCAGATCCTGAACTTATAGCTAGCTTAGTAGGAGAAGATTTAGTCTGTGTAGTGGCCCCTAGCGGATATGGATTACCCGTAAAAGACATAAGCACTTTAACCGAAAAAGATCTACTACTTGTAACACTAAAATCTACAGAAAAATCTACACTTGGCATTAGAAAAGTCCTCAGTTTTCTATCAAGGCGTGGCGCACGTTGTTTCACAGTACCTGGTGTAAAACACTTATCAACAGTTCCCAAATGGCGAAAAACAAACAGGATAGACATGGGAACCGCAGACAAAGTTTGTGCAACCGCCTTCGCCCTCTTCCAACATAGGGAAAAAACAGGGCAAAAATATGAAGAATCCTCTTTTATTCTTGCTGAATTAGGTTATGCCTTTAACGCTTTCATAGCGGTTAAAAATGGAGGCATTGTCGACGGCATAGGAGGAAGTTGCGCAACAATAGGCTTTAGAAGCTGCGGCTTCCTCGATGCCGAGTTAGCATACCTCTTAGGTGATATTGAAAAAAACTTGGTTATAAGCGGCGGAATAACGGATCTTTTAAAAAACCTAGAAATCTCTATAGAGGATCTGATAATTAAAGCAGAAGAAGGAAAAAAAGAATATGAAACAGCTTTAAACGCTTATTTAGATGGAATAATAAAAGACATCTATCGTCTAATTCCCTCTGTATATCCCACAACGGAAGAAGAACCTTTAATCTATTTATCCGGGCGTTACGGCCAAAATAAGCGCTTGATTAAAAAGTTACGTGAAAACCTTCTCAAAGCAAAAATATTTCCAGTAGAAAAACTGGATCCAGAAACCAAAGAAGCAGCACAAGGAGCAGCCATAATCGCCAACGGATTAGCGGGAGGAGCGAATAAGCCATTAATAGAAGTTTTAAAAATAAAAGAAGCAAAAGGAACAATCCTTGACAACATATACGTTACACCCACACAAAGGCTTAAAGAATGGCTAAAAAACACATATTAACCTTTTTCCAAATTTTTGAAGAATTGCTTTTTTTAACATAAAATTGTATAAAAAACACATATTATCTTCCGATATATACAAAATATACACAAAAGTTTTAATATTGTTTTAAGTAAAGTCAAGTTAAGGGGCATGAAAAGGCATGAAAAAGCCTTTAAAAGAAGTTTCGAGGGGTAAAAATTGGGTGAAAAATCTATAACTTATGCGGAGGCGGGAGTCGATATCGATCTTTTAGATTCTTCAAAAGAACGAATTCTAAAGATGATTATGAGCACCTGTGAAGCTAGAAAAGAGGTTTTAAGGGTTTTTGGACACTTCGCAGGTCTTATCCAAATCGGGGAGAAAATCGTTACACTCCACACTGATGGAGTGGGAACAAAAGTTCTTGTAGCACAAATGATGGATAAATACGATACTATTGGCATAGATGGCGTAGCTATGAGCGTTAATGATACGTTATGCGTCGGTGCAGAACCCATAGCTTTAGTGGATACAATAGCCCTTGAAAAAATGGATCCAAAATTAGTTGAAGATCTCCTAAAAGGAATAGTTGAAGGGGCAAAACAGGCAAAAACCGCCATAGTTGGAGGCGAAACAGCACCATACCTTGGAGTAATAACAGGAATCACTGGAAAAATAGGGTTCGATATATCGGTAACAGTTCTAGGATTCGTGGAAAAATCAGACTTAATCCTCGGAGATAAGATAAAAGTTGAAGACGTTATAATAGGTCTTGAAAGTAGTGGGATTCACAGCAACGGTCTTTCTTTAGCAAGAAAAGTCTTCTTCGACATCGCCAAGCTAAAGATCTATGATGAGGTTGAAGAAGGATTTATCGTAGGAGAAGAACTGTTAAAACCCACAAAAATATATGTACCTGAAGTTATGGAAATTATTAAAAAAACAACCGTTAACGGATTAGTAAACATAACAGGAGGAGGCTTTACAAAACTTAAAAGAGTAGGGAAAATAGCTAATTTAGGATTCGAATTAGATAATATGCCCGACTCCCTGCCAATTTTTAAATCAATTAAAAGGCTTGGAAATGTCAAAACACAAGAAATGTACAGGACCTTTAATCAAGGCATAGGTTTTTGCATCATTTGCCCAAAAGAAGAGGGTGAAACAGTAATTAGAATATGCAAAAACCGCGGAACAAAAGCCCAAACAATAGGAAAAGTCACAAACAAAGAGGGCGCGATAAAAATAAAAACTGAAAAAGAAACCATTAAATTTTAAACAAAATAATATCTTGAGAAAGAAAACTTAAGCTTTCGAAAGGAGAGTTTAGTAAAAAATGATAAGTTTAGAGGAAGTACACAAAATAGTTGAAAAGTATGATAAATCAAAAATAACTATTGGTACCATAGGTTCTCATTCTGCTCTCGATATCACAGACGGTGCCAAAGACGAAGGGTTTGAAACTTACGCTTTTTGCCAGAAAGACCGAGAAAAACCGTACACTAAATACCTAAAATCAAAATATTTAGATGGGAACCTTGTGTGTGGTTGTGTTGATAACGCGATAGTTTTGAATTCTTTTAAAGAGATGCTTCAAAAACAGGAGTTTATGCGCGAAAAAAACATGATAATTGTGCCGAACCGTGCCTTTACCGTTTATGTGGGAGAGGATCAAATAGAAAATGAGTTCAGAGTACCTCTCATGGGCTCAAGAAACATGCTTCGTATAGAAGAAAGAGGGAAAAGAGGCGAAGAGGGAGAAGAGGGAGAAATAGCCGACTATTACAGCCTTTGCGAAAAAGGCGGCATAAAAACCCCCAAAAAACTAGAATCTCCTGAAGAAATAGACGAATTAGGCCTTGTAATGGTAAAATTACACCACGCAAAAATGAAACTAGAACGAGGATTCTTCACAGCCTCAACCAAAAAAGAATACGAAGAAAAAGCAGAACGACTGATAAAACGCGGCATAATCACAAAAGAAGACTTGGAAAAAGCAAGAATGGAAGAGTATATCATAGGACCAGTTTTTAACTTTGACTATTTCTACAGCCTAATAAGCGAGGAGTTAGGCGATGAGCCCTTGGAACTTTTAGGCATTGATTGGAGATTTGAAAGCAACTTAGACGGATACATAAGATTACCTGCCCAACAACAACTAGAACTACCAAATAGTATGAAAGAACCACTATACATCGTTGTAGGTCACAATATATGCACAGCAAGAGAATCAATACTAAGATATGTCTTCGAAATAGGGGAAAAATTTGTCAAAGCCACACAAAAATATTTCAAACCGGGAATAATAGGCGCTTTTTGCCTCCAAACAATTATAAAACCTGAAATGGAACCAGTAGTGTACGACGTAGCTTTCAGGATAGGCGGAGGAACAAACGTCCACGCATTTTGGGGCCATCCTTATGGCAATGTCTTATGGAGAAAAAGAATGAGCAGTGGCAGAAGAACCGCTCTAGAAATAAAAAGAGCAATAAAACACAATATGCTCGAAAAAATAGTAACATAAAACCAAAAATAAAAAAGTTGATTTAATAACAATAAAACAAATCATAAACCCTCCCATCTTTTTGCTTTTATTAAACTGCTCTCTATCTCTAAGAAAATAGTTTCTCACTTAACTCGGTTTTACTTTGATAAATATGTTTATAACCTCTAGCTGCGATAAATAAGGTAGGCGGGAGTTTCCCACAATTAAAATAATCGGTGGTATAAATGGGTCTAATTTGTCCCCTGTGTAAAGATAAAGAGGGTTTATGCATACATGACATGTTGATTCTCGCAGCTATTGCGGTAGTGGCTGTAGTAGCAGTGTGGCTTCTCTTATAAAACGTAGATCTCTAAACCATAACTTTCTCTTTTTTTCTTTTTTAGCAAATAACTTTTATAGTTTTATAGTTACCTTTATCAACTCTACTTTTTTTTGTAAAATGGAACTGTAAATTTTCACAAGCTTTTCTTTTAAAGATTCATGGAGGTTATCTCAGATGAGTTTAGAAGTTTTCAAATATGCTACAAAAGAGGTTTTCATCGCGGAAGAAGGACAAACAGTAGAACAAGCAATCTGCATAATGGATGTAAACGGGTTTCGCAGACTACCCGTAGTCAAAGATAAAAAGTTTGTCGGAA
>JAEOSI010000090.1 GCA_016840425.1 Candidatus Wukongarchaeum yapensis | reverse complement strand
ACGGTTCAAAAAAGAAAAAACTAAAAACTAAAAACCTTAACTAGATTAAAAACCCTTTTGTTTCCTAATTCGAAAATAGCACTTAAAAAACTAAAAAATAACGAAAAACAAATCACAAAAACAACCACCCATAAAAACCTTAAACAGAAAAGAAAAACCAAAAAATCTACAGAAAAATTACGAACGTCTCATCTCTACCTTCTACTACCTTGTAAAGTTTTTTCAAGTCCCTAATTTTCAGAGTTGTGAATTTCCCCTTCCTCAGAAGCAATAAAACACCCGACAAAACGCGCAAACCCCTCCAAATAGAGAGGAAAACTTAGAAAACCTAAAAATAAGCAGGGAAAATCAACCCTTAAAAAAAGAGGATAAAAGCACTCAATAAGTCCTTTCGGACTCATATCCGCTACCGACTGTTTTTAAAAAAAGTAAAAACATTAAAAACATAAAAAGAAATAGTTTTTACAATAGGTTTAACAACTTAACCTTTTTCTTGAAGGATTAGGGCTACACAGGAAAGAATTTGTGAGATGCATTCTTTTCGTCTATCACATTCCAATTCTTCCAATTTTTCCCAGCAGTCATCAATAAGTTTTAACCATTTTGGGTCGTGGGATGCTTCTTGGATAAAATTAACAAGCCTTAGCAGTCGTTCTATAGTTTTAAGGGATAAGTCGTGTTCGATTTTATGCGCGTCTATTTTTGCGGTTTTATCATCTACACCAATCATAGCTAAGAATTCTAGGAGTAGTTTGTTTCGTTTCATTATTTTTTTCGCTAATTTTTCTCCTTCCAGCGTGAGGGTAACAGCACTATACTTTTCGAAATCTACAAGTCCCTCTTCTCTCAATTTTTTGATCATCTCTGTGACGCTTGGAGGTTTAACTTTTAACTGTTTTGCAATATCTGTTATTCTGGCGTATTTTTTCTTTTCAACCAACTCATAAACCGCTCTTAAATAATCTTCAGCGCTTCTTGAAAGGAATTGGTTCAATTCAAACACCTATTAGGCAGTCTTTAGTCTTTAAGTTAAGATAAATGAATTATTACTTAAATAAATCTTATTAGAGATTTTTAAAAACGCTTTTTTGGGGATAAAATGGACGGAAAGGGAGGTAGGGTTTTAAAGTTGAGCTTTAGGACTAGGTTTCAAGGATTGTGAATTGACCTCTATCAAAGAAGGGGTTTTGTGAAGTCCTACGATCCTTGAAAGCAAAAAATCAGATGATTTGACAAAGATAGAAATTCGCTATACCGAAATAAATTCGGGTAATCGAAAGTTTAATATAGAATGAGCGAGAAAGCTGGTTAAAAAGTTAGGTTCTAACTAATCTATCACTGTTTTTTGAGTCCTAACTAATCTATTATCACTGAAATGATTTAGGTTGTCGAAAATGTCTGAAACAACTCTCAATGTTCTTGAGCCTGGCAGCAAAGCAAAAGTGATCCGCATCAAGGGCAAAGGTGCAACTAGAAAAAGGATTCTCGATATGGGCATAGTAACAGGCGTTGAGATCGAGATTATTAAAAGAGCACCACTTAAAGACCCTGTTGAGTTTAAGGTCAAAGGCTACAATCTTTCGATGAGACAAAGAGAGGCTGGGCTCGTAGTGGTTCAACCATTGGAGGTGTAAGATGTGAGCAACAAAGTTTTACCACTTCTTATGATGCCCGAGGGAAAGGAGGGTAAAGTTTCTAGAATTAATGCAGACAGAGGTCTTTTAAGACGTTTGATTGAGATGGGGTTCACTGAAAACGTGTCGGTCAAGATTATCAGGTCTGTCAAGGGTTCTTTGATAGTAGGTGTGAATGGCTGCAGATATATATTGAGCAAGGACATCGCCATGAAGATAATGGTGACATTTTGGTAGAGGTAGTGATAAGTGAACTACTTCCAGCTATCGCAAGGGGCTTCTCCCCTCGCATGCTGAATCGCTAAAATTTCCCGGTCCATTGGGGGATTGGGCTGCTTCACTTCTATTTACATGTACCATAAGCACAAGCAGCTTTGATCTTGAGTACGTAGTCCAAGGCCTTTTCCATCGGAGTATAGAAAACTGGGATGTTTAAGAGGCGTAAAGTATGACAAATAATTCGATTAGAGTGGCTTTAGCAGGAAACCCTAATGTAGGGAAGACCACTATTTTTAATGCTCTGACTGGTGCAAAACAACATGTAGGCAATTGGCCTGGTGTTACCGTAGAAAAAAAGACAGGTAGTAAAAAGTACAATGGGTATGAGATTCAATTTGTAGACCTCCCTGGGACATATAGTCTTACTGCCTATTCTATTGATGAGGTAATTGCAAGAGATTATATTGTCGAGGAAAAGCCAGATGTGGTAGTTCATATTGTGGATGCTACGAACCTTGAAAGGAACCTGTACCTTACCACACAGTTGATGGAACTCGGTGCAAGAATAGTCATAGCCCTTAACATGTCAGACTTGGCTGAAAATAGGGGAGACAAAATTGACACGAAAAAAATGGAAAAATTTCTGGAAATACCAGTGGTAAAGACCGTAGCTACCAAGGGGATCGGCATAGATCAGCTTTTAGACACGGTTATCAAGGAGGCAAAGAAGGGTCCTCATCATGAGCACATGATCGGTTACGGAGACGACATAGAGGAAAAGATAAACCAAATGGAGAATATTCTTGAAGGAGATATCACCCTATCAAAGAAATATCCTTCGAGATGGCTAAGTGTAAAATTGCTCGAGGGCGACGATGAGGCCCTAAAGAAAATCGAGGGAAGCCCAGTATTAGACCAAGTGAAAAACATACTTTCTACAATAAATAAAGAAGAATATGAAGCAGTCATGGCCGACAAGAGGTATGAAGCCATTGATGTGATCGTTCCCCAAGTAGCTTCCAGACATGACGAAAAGATGACGGCTTCTGATATGATCGATAGGGTGTTTACCCACAAGTATTTTGGCATCCCTATCTTTTTTGCCTTAATGTGGGCCGCATTTGAACTTACATTCACGTTCTCAGTTCCTTTCATGGATATCCTTGATAGCGCTTTTGCATGGCTAGCTGGAGCTTTAGCTGATAACGTTAAGCCTGACTGGTTCGGATCTTTATTAGGTGACGGCATAGTCGGAGGTGTTGGCTTTGTCCTAGTATTCATTCCCCCCATCTTCATCTTGTTCTTGTTGCTCGCTATCCTAGAAGATAGTGGATACCTAGCAAGAGCTGCCTTCATCATGGATCGCTTGATGACTAAGATTGGGCTTCACGGCAGATCTTTCGTCCCCATGCTGATGGGCTTTGGCTGCAATGTACCAGCAATTATGGCCACTAGAACTATAGAAGATAAAAATGATAGATTGACCACTATACTAGTGAATCCTTTCATGTCTTGTGGTGCAAGGTTACCTGTCTATGTTTTGTTTGCAGGTGCATTCTTCGGAAGACAAGCAGGAACCGTGATATTTTCTATTTATGTTCTCGGAATCGTAGCTGCTATCCTTACTGCAAAGCTCCTGAGGAGCACATTGCTCAAGGGAGATCCGGCTCCCTTTATCATGGAACTCCCACCATACAGGGTTCCCACAGCCAAGGCAGCTACAATACATATGTGGCAGAGGGGCTCGATGTATCTGAAAAAGGCGGGCACGGTCATACTATTAGGTGCAATAATGATATGGACTTTGGCAACTTTCCCCTGGGGTGTAGAATACGGCAGCGAAGATAGCTATGCAGGGAAACTAGGCAAGGTTCTAGAGCCTCTTGTAGCGCCCCTAGGTTTCGACTGGAGAATAGCAGTAGCCTTACTATTTGGCTTCGTAGCGAAAGAGATCGTTATAGGTGCTCTTGGAGTATTGTATGGCCTTGGCGAAGACGCAGAAGAAGCTAATATTTCAGACAGTGTAGAAGCTGATCCCAAGATCTTTGCTTTAAACTCCCTTGGTCTGATGGTCTTTACTCTCCTATACATGCCTTGTATTGCAACAGTCGGAATAATAAAAAAGGAAACTGGTTCCTGGAAATGGATGTTATTCGCAATAGCATACGGTATAATCTTAGCATGGACAGCGGCATTCTTAATTTTCCAAGTAGGCAGTGGATTAGGCTACGATTAGGATACCGATGAGGCGATAACATGATAACAAATAAAGAATACAAATATGAAACAGCGTTTGGATTGATAGCTGGACCCTTATACATAATATTCGGTTTTATCCAGCTGGCCGTAGGATTAGGCTATAGTTCAGGATGGACAGACGCTCTATATATCCCCAAAGATATTATAGGCTCTCTGATCCTCGTATTGCTAGGAGCCATATTCTTGTACGGCGTCAAAGAACTAAACGAAGGAACGAATGAAGGTGTGTCATTTGTCTATGTCGGCATATTTCTAGCATTACTGTGGGTCGTCGTTTATCTCTTAGTAATGAGCGCCAGTGCCCTAGAGGCATACATGTTAAAAAGCGAGGATTTCGAGGAATGGGTACCAGCTGATGACATGAAACCTGGCATATATCTGGGAATATTGCCCCTAATCGGCTTTCTCGCCTGGAGAAGCAAGTTTTCTTTCAGGAGACTATCAAAAGCGGGCGTATAAAAAGAGGTGTAAGAGATGATAAAGGAATTTTTGAAACTTATGTCGCTCGAAAATCTAACCCTCGCTGAGATAGCCCAGAAGCTGAAAATAAGTCGAGAAGAGTTGAAAAACAGGCTAGAGATGATGAAACGCATGGGATACATAGAGACCCTTTCTGAAGACAAGCCCAATAGCGAGAGCGCTTGTGCGTCTTGCCGTATGACAAAATTCTGCTCACCTTGCTCAGAAGGTAATGCAGGAAATTTAAGAATCACAGTGTATCGCCTTACGGATAAGGGAAGAAGAGTTCGTAGGAGTTCGTAGTGTATGGCCAGATCAATAGAGAATTACCTTGTTAAAGATCTATTCTCTTAACATTTTTTTCTTAACAAAAAGGAGGGATTTGTAAGGACAACGGACATAGCAATCTTGACAGGATGGAGGTCAGTTCAGTCACTGAGATGTTTAGAAAAGCTGTTAAACACATATCCGTTTCTATTGAAGTTCCTTGTAAATTTATTGCCAAGTTATCGGAAGATGCATGATTATTGCTTCTAAAAGCGAACTAATGCCAGCTATTGCAGGGAGCTCCTCCCCTCGCATGCTGGATCGCTAAAAGTTAACCGTCCATTGGGCTGAGTTTTGGGCAGGTTCATTTCCATTAGTGTACGTGCCACAGACACAGGACAGCCCTACTCTCGAGCATGTAGCCCAAAAAGCCTTTTTCATTAAAGTATAAAACCTGGGATATTTAAGGGTCGCAGGCTCTCATCCCAACCCTTTCGGACGAAGCCTTCCCGCCCGCATAGATAAAAGGACAATTTATATACGATGTCTATATTATTATCTCCAAACATGATTCGGTTCCCCAAAAATAGTTGGGATGAATAATATGACGACAGAAAGGGCTGAAGATTATTTGAAAACACTAGCGGCAATAATAAAAGGGAAGGGTTACGCTCAAGTAAAAGACGTCTCTAAGATCCTGGGAGTCGGGGCTTCTAGTGTCACAGAGATGTTTCAGAAACTAAGCGAAGCAGGTTACATTAATTATGAAAAATACGGCGGTGTGACTTTAACAGCAAAAGGGAAAAAGATCGCTGAAGAGACAAAGGAGAAATATACTGTCTTAAGGAAATTTCTTTTGATTCTTGGGGTAAAAGAGAATACAGCCGATGAGGATGCGTGTAAGATAGAACATATTGCGAAACCTGAGACAATAGATAAGCTGGCGAAGTTCGTTAAATTTGTTCATCAGCCAAAAGAAGAGCCGAGATGGCTGGATCATTTCAAATATTTTTATGAAACTGGAGAATACGTCGAGTGCACTCCAAAAAATGAAGAGAATTGCCCAGTACACGGGAAAAGAGGATCGAAAATTTAAAAGTAGAAAAACACATGTATTGCACGCTTTGATTTCGCTTTAAATTGTTTTCACCTCCTTTTGGTGTTAAATCTATTGTAAAAACTTACTTCTCCCCGGTATTTTTGTTCTCTTTTTCTGGGGTTGATTTTTTCTGCTTATTTTTCGATTTTCTAGGGTTTTTTCTTCCCTTGAGGGTTTTTGCTTGTTTTGTCCATTTTTCGGGTGTTTTACCTTTTCTGAAGGAGGGGAGAGAACAGTGGGTTGACGTGCATGTCCACATTTTTTTTTAAAATCTTTCATTTCTTTAGAAATAAAGTGCGACAATCGACATTAAAACGCCATATTCTTACGAAAATAAAACACAAGAAATTTAAACAAGACTTCAATCTACATATCTAAAAATGGAAACCACACTATTTTCCCAACAAAGTCGGGAAAATAAAAAAATCAAAGGTGAATTAAATGAGTGATGAATTAAAGCGCTACGGAGAAAGCAAACGATTCAAAGAAGCAGCCAAAGAAGAACAATACACGATCATAGTAGGACCACAACACCCTCACACCCACGAACCACTATCATACAGGTTTGCCCTAGAAGGAGAATACATCGCCTGTACGGACGCCGTTATCGGTTACAATCACAGAGGAATAGAAAAGGGCATGGAAAACAGAAACTACCTACAAAACCTATACATCGTGGAGCGCGTGTGTGGTATATGCAGTGCTTCCCACCAGATAACATACGTACAAGTCTGCGACCGTCTAGCCGAGATAGAAGACGAAGTACCTGACAGAGCTCAATATCTAAGAGTCTTAGTAGCTGAACTTGAAAGGATGCACAGTCATATGTTGTGGTATAGTATATTGGGACATGATGCTGGCTTCGATACCTTCTTCATGATAACCTGGAGAGACAGAGAGATCGTCATGGACCTTCTAGAGCTTATATCAGGCAATAGGGTTAATTATGCGTGGATGCAGCCTGGTGGTGTTAGTAGAGATTTGCCGAGTGACTATATTCCAAAACTCAAGAAAGGCTTAGATCAGCTTAGAAAGCAGGTAGAATATCATTACGAAGTTGTTGAAACGAGTCGCACTTTCAGGGCGCGTTTAGAGAACGTAGCTAAAGTTTCTAAGGAAGACGCCCTCAAATTAGGGTGTAACGGTCCAACTTTAAGAGGTTGTGGCGTAGAGTTCGATATACGAAAAGATGCCCCTTATGTTTCCTACAAGGAACTTCCAGTAAAGGTTTGCGTATGGCCAAATGGAGATGTTCTAGATACTACTCGTGTAAGGCTTGACGAAGTCTTAAACAGTATCGAGATATGTCAATATATCCTGGATAATTTGCCAAGCGGAGATGTAAAAATAAAGTTTCCGAAAAGACCCCCGCCGAACGAGGCAGCAGCGCGGTCAGAAGCTCCAAGAGGAACTGTGATCCACTACGGTATCAGCGATGGAACAGATAAACCGTACAGATGGAGAATAAGAGCACCAACCTTTAACAACATTCCCACGGCTCTCTATAGATTGATCGGGAATAACATTGCAGACATACCTGTTGGAATTCGGGCGATGGACCCATGCTATTCGTGTACTGATAGGATTATGTTCGTAGATCTTAATACTGACAGGAAGAAGATTGTTACTGGTGAGGTTTTGACGCATCTTGCTAATAGAGGAAGGCTAACGAAGCGGAACTTATTCAACCTCTAAAAATCCCGGAGCTTTCGTAAAACTTTTTCTTCCTTTTTTTTAGGAAAGAATTATGCGGGTAAAAAGGCGATCAAGAAGGTCGAGTTAGTAAAAGGTAGTTTTTTGTTTTTTTATAATATCTTTAGTTATTATTTTCTTTTTTTAACGTTTTTTTGTTTTTTTTGGGGTATGTTTATGGTTTCTGGTAATGAGAGTGAAGTTTTTCTTCCGAATGTTAGTGATGTTGAAGGTTTGATAAAAGCTTTTCAATTTTTCGAGGAAAAGGAGATGAGAGTGCCTAAGGTTGTTTTTATTGGAGTTGGAAATATTTTAAAGGGGGATGATGGGGTGGGGATTCATTTTGTTCGGCGTCTTCGGTCTCTTCTTTCTTCTGATGGTAGAAATTTTGAAAATGTTTTTTTCATAGAGGCTTATACGTGTCCTGAG
>JAEOSI010000277.1 GCA_016840425.1 Candidatus Wukongarchaeum yapensis | reverse complement strand
CTAATCTTCTTTTTATTTAGACAAAAAAACTATATTTTCAAGAATCGTATAATGATATAGGTTTCAACATGGAAGGCCTGAAGATCCATGGAGTTGCAGTTCCCTTCGAAAAAATTTTTAGGCTCTGCCAGACATGGCGTAAAAATAACACTAGAAAAAGAAGGCCTTCCCAAAAATATAGAAGGCGTAGTAGCGTTTTTAGCTGGCCGACACGTCATAAGAGAAATTACTTTCAACGATTTTAAAGAACTTATAATAGCAGTAAAAGGGTTTTGGGAGAATGAGATTGGAGCTTTAGTTCACAAAAGCCGCTTATCCTATTGGTTTCTAGACTATTTTAATTCAGTCCCATTACCTAAAGAAATCCTCGAAGAATTGGAAAAAAACTTAGACAAATATTTTTCTGAAAAAATAAAAACAGATACAGTGGACCCGTTTTTAGTAGTAGAGGAGGAGGATGAACCTGTTATAGGAGAATCTAAAAATCTCTTCGATGTTATCCTTCTTTTTCTTCAAAAATTAGGCGCAGAAAGCATAATAATATTGGACGATGAAAACCTTTCAATCCTGTCAGAATTTTTTTCCTCAGAAGATTCCTTTAATAATTTAAAAGATCTTCTTCCTCAATTATTAAGCGGAGTAAAAGACTTTGATTCCGCAATTAAAAAAACAACTATTAACGAAGTTTCATTCATTGTAGGGAAAAAAGGAAAATTCATAACAGCTCTCTCATCTCCCAAAGTTTTAGAAGTGATTCAACGCCTATCAAGCACTATGGACCCTATTCTAACCTTTTTAAACAAGATTTCAGACGGTGATTTGAATACAGAAGAACAAATTCAAGAACTCTTCAAACCAGCCTTTATTGAGGCCTTTCACGAATTCACAGTTTTTCAAATTACACCTGAAGCAAAATCTAAGCTAAAAGACGATAAAGGTTGGCAGGGAATAGTTTTAAAATTCGGTGAAAAAGCGGAAATAATCATTAAAGAAGCAGTGGATGGGAGAAAAACTTTAGTAGAAATAAGTCAAAAAACCGGAGAAAAAATAGAAGATGTTAAAAATATCTTGTCTTTTCTCTATTTGAAAGGATTCGCAACCACATCCATTTTAGTTCCTCTTTTCAAAGAAAAACCCCCTTCTTTCCAAGCAGTTAAGGTGATCGACCCAGACCTCTTCAACCTATACCAGAAAGCCTACCCTTTTATCAACGGAAAACACACTTTAAAAGAAATAGCTTTCATTACTGGAGCGTCAAGCGACAAGATTATACAACTTACAAAACTTTTAGACTCTTACATAGAATGGGTAGAAAAAAGCATAAATAACGCCAAATAAATAATCGAACCGTTTATCATTCTCATAATCTTCATAAGTAACCTTCTTTTTCCAACACCCTTAGGATTTTTTCAACCCTTTCTTCCCCTGTACCCCCTATCACTTCGAACTTCCAATTAGCCTCCTCAAGAAGCGAATTCAATATCTCTCTTATCTCCATTTGGAACTGAGAATCGGTTGATCTAAACCCATCATCTTGAATATCTTCCAAAGGTTCAACGATAAAAATAAAGGAATAAGGCTGTCTTTCCAACCAAAACTTGACCACTCTGTGCATTTCCTCCTGCTCATGTTTATTCATTTTCCCATGTTCGTAAGCATAACAAGCGTACGCAAAGTTATCGACAACAGTTCGATCAGTCACAATTAATTCCGCCCTATTTCCTGCTTCAAGCTCTCTAGCAAGTTGCATGGCTAGAATCCAAAACTGAGCATCAAAATCGCTTTGTTCATTTACTGAAAAAGGACATTCCCTTGCAACCTCTGTAACCATTTCAACCTTCATACCCCTCTCCTTAAGTTTCGCAGTAAGAAAATATGCAAGAGTAGTCTTACCAACACCATGAGTACCCGCCAACCCAACCTTCATATTATACTTTGTAAGAGGTTCTATAGGCATACTAGGAAGAAACCATCTATCAAGTTTCTCACTTGAACTCTTCTTTTTGCCT
>JAEOSI010000276.1 GCA_016840425.1 Candidatus Wukongarchaeum yapensis | reverse complement strand
GTTGTTTTTATTGGAGTTGGAAATATTTTAAAGGGGGATGATGGGGTGGGGATTCATTTTGTTCGGCGTCTTCGGTCTCTTCTTTCTTCTGATGGTAGAAATTTTGAAAATGTTTTTTTCATAGAGGCTTATACGTGTCCTGAGAGTTTTACGGGAACGATTCGTGGGATAGCGCCTGATTTTCTTTTCTTGATAGATGCTGCTGAGCTTGAAGAAGTTCCAGGAAGTGTTTGTTTGGTGCAGCCTGAAAATGTTGTAAATGTAGGTTTTTCCACGCATAATCTATCTTTAGCTTTGTTTGCTAGATATTTAAAAGCTAATATCCCTAAATTGGAGGTTCTCTTTTTCGGTATACAACCTCAAATGATCGTTCTTTCTGAGGAGCTTTCGCCTATCGTTAATAAGGCTGTAGAATGTTTAGCTGAGGTTTTTAAATCTGCTCTAACACGGAAGTAAATCAAAAAAAGTATCAAAAATATAATGATGGATAATGTAATAATGGGGAGTTGGGTAGGAGAGTAGTGGTGGGTTTTTTTCTTTTTTTTATTATTTATTTTTAGTTTTAACCGAAGTAGCTTGGTTGTTTTCGTTGAGTTGCTGGTACTTCTCCTTCTTCTGGGGTTCTTTCCTCCCAAGCGCCTGCCATTTTTTTTGCTTTTTCTTCTGCTTTTTTAGCTAATTCGTCTAAATTGGTTAGATCCCATTCTACTCTTTGTATTCTTGCTAAGACGGTTAGAACCTCTTTTGAAGCAATAGGGTCCGGCATGAAGCCAGGCGTTTCACCTAAAAGGCATGCTCCGTCCATACCGTAGAGCTTTCCTACGCCGAGTACTAGGCCGTTGGCGCCTACTACTGGGCCGCCTGTTACTCTGGTGTTTTCTTCTTTTAGAACCCTTTTTAAGAGTTCGTTGTTTGTTGTCGTCGTAAAGACTCTTGGTTTTCTTGTAAGGGGTATTCCTATGGCGAAGCCTCCGAGAGTCCATATTTCTTTTACATCATATTTTTGGGCTAGTTCTATGATTTTTTTTGATAACTCGTACTGGCCTTCTACAGTTTGGCATTGTGCATCTCCTGTGATGACCAAAAAGTCTCTCTTTTGGTTTCCGGCGTCAAAGCTCTTTACATGATGGATCTGTAGTCTTGGTAGTCTAAGGATGCCGTTTTCTACAAATACGTGGTGGGGTAGGGTTGGTCCGCATATTTCGGCTATCAGCTGGGATTCACCTTGGCTTATCAGATGATCTGCTGCTATTTTGCCAACTAAGGCGCATCCTGGTAGTCCGCTTATCATTACGGGAAAGTCTAGAGTTTCTGGATCAATGTCGTTGACTATCTTTACAAGCAGCTCTTTCAACACGTTCTCCTCTTTAAAAGCTATTATTTTCAGTCCTTTAATAGGGTTAATTTCTAAAATTTAGAAATTATTTTTTGTTTGACCTTAATACGTCTTTTTCTTATTTCTCTTAGTTTTTTTCATTGTTTCAAATCTTTTCTTTTTTTATGTTTGTTTTTTTGGGTTTCATGGTTCAAATAGTTATCCTTTAAAAGAGTAAATGTTTTGAAAAGGTTTTAAGTTATTTTATAATGTGCCGTTTAAGGTTGGAATTAAATGGATTGAGAACAACAAACATAAAAACCATGAAAGTGAAGTTTTCCAATTGCTAAAATTGTTTGCTTGTCTGGTTTTTAATTTTATGTTTTTCTTTCTCGTCTTAAGGAGTAGAGTTGGAAATGACTGGATTAAACAATGATAACGAGGGTAATGGTGATAATGAGGAGTTTGTGGTAACTCCCTGGGAAGTTCGCGGAAAAATTGATTATGATATGCTTGTTGAAAGGTTTGGCACTCAGCGTGTTGATGATTCTTTGTTAGGGATGATAGAATCCCGGGTGGGCGAGTTGCATCTGCAACTTCGTCGGGGTATTGTTTATTCGCACCGCGATTTTGATTTGATTCTTAAAAAGTTTGATGAAGGAGAAAAGTTTGCCCTGTATACTGGTAGAGGTCCTTCAGGCGGTGTTCATTTAGGTCACATGC
>JAEOSI010000004.1 GCA_016840425.1 Candidatus Wukongarchaeum yapensis | reverse complement strand
TAACATCGATTAAGGAATTCTGGAAAACGGCTTATCCCTGTAATCAATTTCTCAAAAAAATATATGAACTTCTAAAGATAGAATACAGAAATCTTACAAAAAAAAACCAGAAATAATCTAAACAATGTGAACTTTCATCCAAAAACTGTCTTTTAATGTCAGGCTTTTTTCGCCCTTTCTGCCTTTGTAGTACTATTTCAATTTTTATTTTTTTTACATATCTTGCACACAATTTTTATTAATGAAAAAGACCAAAACTGTTTTATAAATGACGATTAAAACAGTGTAAGTCCGTTGTAAAAGTAAAATCGGCTTAACAATTTCCCCGAATGCAATTGATGTCAAATTTTTAATGAGGTTCATTCGTCAATCCTTCAGAAAGCGTTATTTCTCTGATATTTCTTTTTTTGCCTGTTTTACCTCTCTAGGGTAGGAAAGCGTTAAGAGGGTTTGATGTAAATGGGTGGTTTTAATCCCTTTAAAATGAAAAAGGCAGGATTAACGGTTTTTCTATTAATCGTTTTAATTTCAAGCCAAGTAGCTTTAATTTCAGGTCAAGAAATTCCTATTTCCTCCGGAGAGAGAGGGGAAAATCAGGTTTACGATTCTAATTCGCTCGAAAGCATTGTATATTCGGCAGGAATAGGGGTAGCTGGCACTCCTACCGTAACACCCCTCATATTTGATAGTGATAGCGATGGCGTAGAAGACGTTATAGTCGTAGGAACTGATGAGGGAGTGAGCTTGCTTGATTACAAAACTGGCTCAATAACCATGAACTATAAAATGCCAGGAAGTGTGTCTGATATTGCAGAGTTGGACGATGTTAACAACTATGGTGCTGTTATTGATATTGTTGTTTCAAGTACGAGCCAAAAAGAGCCAAATGTTCAATGTTTTGAGCCAGAAACTGGGAAAACTATTTGGTCTTTTAAACCCACAATAGAAACATACGGTGAAGATGAGGAATTTCCAGAGGAAAAAGAACCGATTACTTGGAGTATTGAAACAGTTACGGATGTTACAAATGATGGAAAAAAGGATGTTGTCATAGCTTCGTGGTATATGGTTTACCTCCTTGATGGAGCGACAGGAGAGGAAAAATGGATGTGGGAGGAGGCAGAAGATGACTGTTGGAGCATAAAAGCTCTAGGAGATAACGCTTTAGTTGTAACATCACAAGACGGTTATCTCTACTCCATCGACCTTTCAACAGGAGAAACCAAGTGGAGTTTTGAGGCCCGTAAAACCGAAAAGATAAGCGGAGATGAGATCATTAACGAAACAGCGTCATTTTGGAACGTAGAAGTAGTTTACAGGGGAGGAGGGCAAACAGACCCCGTTATAGTAGCAGCAGCAGATGACGGTTACGTGTATTTCCTTGAAGAGAATGGAAACCTAATAACCGATGTTTCTATTATACCCTCTCCAGAAGCTACTGAAGAAACAGAAGGTTATGAACCAAGGCTTCTTGTTTTCCCCTTGCAAAGTGACTTTGATGATGACGGTTTAAACGATATTGCTGCCCGCTCTTTCCTTGCAAGAAACAATAAAGCAGCAATTTTAAGCTCTAACGGTCAAACCATTGCTTCAGGAGAAATAAGAGAGATAGGTGATGGCGTAAATCTTGGCTCTTTCACAAACACTATAGGTGAAAAGCTTCTTTTATGGCCTTATGGTGGTCAAGGAGACTATGAACAAATCAATATATATAAGGTACAAACAGGTGTAGGGGGAGAACCAGAGCTTGAAGAGAACACAACAATCAGCTTCCAAACAAGACCTTCAAGCTGGTGGTATGGAGAAGATGAAGCTGTTTATATAAACGTAATAAACGATACACAAGCACTTTTAGTTTGTGATACAGGAGCCTTTCTCATAAATCCCCAGTCAAACGTTATTATATGGAGCAATATCAAGGAAAACAAAGTGCAAACCATGTTAATGGGCGATGTTACCGGTGATGATGTAAGCGAACTACTAGTAACAACAAAATCCCGAATAGAATGGGAAGAATGGCAGAACATCACGCGAACAATCCTCGTCATCAATGGAGCAAATGGACAGGTAATATGGAGCAACACCACAAACCATGACCTATACCTGCAAACAGGGGGCTACTGGTCTGTAACCCCTACACCCGACGTGACAGGAGATGGAAACCCTGACATAACAGCTTATATCAAAGAATGGCCTCGGGGTGGGGGGTTCCCTATAAACGATACAGTTTACGTTTTCAACGGGGCTACGGGCGAGGTAGTATGGTCAGAACCTGTAATCTTCCCCCCTTATTCTTCAAACGATGAAATTAGAAGTTCCTGTGTTGTGGAAGACCTTAACGCGGATAATTTTGCGGATATCTTAGTATCAGGAAGCAGTACATGGTGGTATGGTGGTGGTGAAACTTCCTACATCTACTTGTTTAGTGGCGAAAACGGTTTGCTTCTCTCTAATAAAACTTTTACAAGTGAAAATAATAGAGGAATTTATCTCTATTCGCTGGATAAGGTTTCAGATGGTAGTTTAGATCTTTTATTGGTTGAGTGGTCAGATTGGTGGCCATATACTGCTAAAATCCATGCTGCCAACGATCTAACACCTACTTCATTTTGGGCAAACAATAGTGCTAACTTCACCGATGACACGACCATAGACTGGACAACAGATCTTCAAAATTTGGTATGGACGGTTTTAGGTTCAGATTATTACATAGAGCTGGGGAGAGATCCTTCAATGTATATTCTTTTTACGCAAGATCTTGGGGTAGATGGCATTAAAGATTTGGCTATTCGTGCCGACTCCCCCACAAATAGAGGTTACGTTTTCATAAGCTCTTCTACTGGTACAAATACAGGATTACAAGTCACAAAAGTTACATGGTCTCAAGAAGCTTTTTGGGGTTTTGATTTCGACCTAGTAGTTGATGATCTAACAGGAGACGGCTTCCCAGATAGCATAGTGTACCATAGATGGTATTATGGAGACATACCTCCATACCTTACTGTTATTGATGGATTTTCCAACGAAGAGATCACCGTTTATCAGTTTGATAGATCTTGGAGCTATGAAGGCCGGGACAGTGACCAATATTTAAAAATCCTACCTGCAACCGTTATTAGCGATAAAGATGGGG
The DNA here is from genome assembly GCA_016840425.1 of Candidatus Wukongarchaeum yapensis. Lineage (GTDB taxonomy): Archaea > Asgardarchaeota > Wukongarchaeia > Wukongarchaeales > Wukongarchaeaceae > Wukongarchaeum > Wukongarchaeum yapensis. Next base: position 22,911 of record JAEOSI010000004.1, on the reverse strand, counting down.
ATGGTATAAAGGATCTAGTTATAGGTGTTTCTCAATCATATTATCAAGGTGCGGAAATAAAAGTTTTCAGCCTAGAGGGAGGAACTGATAAGGAGATCTCCACAACAACTATTGAAAAACTTTTCAAACCAAGCTGGGAAAGATCGCCCGAATATTCCGCCGTTTATTCCGTGATAAATATTGGAGATGTTAGCGGTTCCAGTAGTGATGAGATCGCCATCGTAAGACCTTATATACCTGTGACTACAGATGACCACACAGACATAGAAGACACGAAAAGAATGACAGAAATAGTGGATACAAACAGCTTGGATGTCGTAAAATCATTCCCTATAGAAACAAGCGACTTGATAAATATTGGAGATGTAAACGGGGATACTGATCCAGAAATCCTCTTATCTTCTGCAAAAGGCATGTTCTGTTTAAACAGTGCTTTCCAAGTCACTATAACCACCCCTACTGATGGCAAAAGCGTTGGTTCCAAATTTAATCTCGAATGGACTTTTAACAGCGAGGGAGCGGATACAAGCGCCCTAATAACGGAAGTGTTTGTTGACGACGTTTCACATGGTTCCACTAGCGAGAAAAACATGGAGGTAGAGATCGGTTCAGGCGGGGAACACGTGGTAAAAGTTAAAACACGTGACCCATTTGGAGGAGTCACAGCAAGCACTATTTCCATTAAAACTCCAGGCAGCATACTTATGTTAATCATCACTATAGGCGTAATAGTGATTTTTTCACTCCTGCTTTTAGTTAAAAAACAGCTTCTCCTTAAAAAAAGAAAAACTAAGCTTGAAAAAAGGAGTTGAATAATTTTGTCCAAAAAACCACAAGCAAGAGCTCAACAAAAAAATGAAGAAAAAGCCAAAACAACCGCCAAAGAAAAAGAAGGAGAGAGAGAAGAGGAGGAGTATACAGGAAAATATGTGATTGAAATCGAAAACCTCACAAAATATTTTGGGCAAAAAGAAGAAATAGTAAAAGCTGTAGACGGTATCTCCTTCAACGTACCCCCAGGAATAATGGGATACCTTGGCCCTAACGGAGCTGGAAAAACTACTACAATCAAAATGCTGGTAGGAGCAATAAAACCTACCGGAGGAGACGCCACAATAATGGGCCACAAAATCGGGACCGTTGCGGCAAGAAAGCTGATAGGATATAGCCCGGAACATCCAAGATTTTACGATCACATGACCCCAATAAACTACCTAATATTTCTCGGAGAACTTGGAGGGTTAACCTGCCACGAAGCAGAAGAAAAAGCTTTTGAAATCTTAGAAACGCTTGAACTAGAACAAGCAGCATACAGAAACATCGTAGATTTTTCCGCAGGAATGCGGCAAAAAATGGCCTTAGCACAAGCCTTAATTCACGAACCAAAACTTTTAATCCTTGACGAACCAACAGCAAACCTTGACCCCGTAGGAAGAGCAAAAATACTCGATCAAATCAAATATCTCGCAAGGAAAAAGGGCATGACCACCTTAATAAGCAGCCATATCTTAGGAGAAATCGAAAAAGTTGCAGAATATGTGACCATCATCAACAAAGGAAAAATCGTTATAAGCGATACAATGGACGCTGTAAAAGAACTTTACGCAGGTAACCAATATGTGATGCGCACCTCCCAAAACGCGAAAGTAGTAGACCTTCTCCAAACAACAGACTACGTTGAAACTGTATGGATTGATGAAAACGGCGATATAAAAATCAAAGCAAAGGATGAAGCAGAGCTTAAAAGACAAATACCCACAATCCTCAAAAAAACCAAGGTGACACTTGACGCATTTCACAGAGTTACGGTATCCCTTGAAGATATTTTCATGCGCGTAACGGGTCTTGGTTCCTTCAAAATGGTGACGGAAAAGGAAGGAGAAGAGGGAGAAGAGGCGGAAGAAATTACTTGGGAATATATTGAATCTGAATGAGGGAAACATTATGTCGACCGGAGTTCAAAGAATAAGCGAAATCTGGCAAAACATTCGGCAAAAAATAGACAAAGCCTGGTACAGGCTCCAACAACGGTTTAAAATGCTAATAATTGCGAAAAAAACCTTCAAAGACCTAACAACAACAAAAAAGACTTTAGGCATTCTGATAGCCGAACTAATAGTACCCCTAATCCTAGGCCTAGCCCTAACGCAAACATTGCCTGACGATTTTAGCAGCCGATCAGTAAGCGCCCAAACAGGAGCAATAACAACCTACTTCGTCATCATTTCCTTCATCTGGATCGCCGGCATCCCCCTAGCCCTTTACGCTTCATCCATAGGCGCAGGATTCATCGCAAAAGAACAAACAGAAGGCACTATCCTCATACTTATAAGCAAACCTATAAGAAGATGGGAAATCCTAATCGGTAAATTCTTAGGATTCTTCATAAACATCTTAATAATTCAAACAATCTCCGTTTACGTATCCGCGTGGTTCCTCGTATTAATCACCACAAACAACATATCCGTTTTCACATCAATGCTCCCCATAATAAACGCAGTAATCCTCTATTCCATAATCGTGTCCCTCATGTTCGGATCAATAGCCGCAGCCCTATCTTCTATGACCAAGAGCACAGGAAAAATAGTGATGATCATGGCAGCCCTAACTATGGCAACCTATTTCGGCTTCTTCCTAATACGTGCGCTGATAGGCGTCTACTACGAAGACTACCAAATATACCACATAGACATCGGGTACCACTTAGCCAACTTTTACATCATGTTACTCAAAGCTCTAGGTATCAAAATATCTCCACAAATAGCCATAATACTAGGAGTTATAGGTGGCACTTATAAAACAGAAGATGTCTTCACTGCCTTCGACGATGATCAGCAGCTCTTCAAAACCCCTGAATTAGCAGGCTACTATCCGTTATACCTTTCAGCAATCCTTTGGATAGTTGTAGCTTTAGCCTTAATCTTTTTTGGCATCAAGAGACTGCAAAAACAAGACATAGTGTAAGAAACTTTAAAAAAATAAAGAATTTTCCCCTTTTTTTAAATATCAACCTATTTAAATTTTGAAAAGATGTTAAAAGGGGTATGTTAAAAAAATTACTCAAAATATTTTTCAACGTTTATGAGCACGAACCAATATCATTTCATTTAATTAAATGAAATGTGCAATACAACGTAAAAAGGTAACACTCATAAACAGCTTTTGTTTTTATTCACAAAGCAATGAGTTGAGCTTTAATCATGCGAAACTGTAAAATAAAAGCATAAGTAAGAATTTTTGTTATCTAGTAATTTTTGAGAGTTAAGAGGGTATTATAATGGTGCTTCCAAAACGATGGAAAGCGGAAATCGAGGTAGAAATGCAAAAATACTGGCAAAAACCAGAAGTCTACGAAGCTGTTTATAAATACGACTCAGAAGACCAAGAAAGACCAAGATTCTCAATAGATACGCCACCTCCTTTCACAAGTGGAGAACTCCACATGGGACACGCATACTGGTGTATATTGAACGATACCTTGGCGAGATATAAAAGAATGCAAGGCTTTAACGTTTTATTACCTCAAGGGTGGGATACACAAGGCTTGCCTACTGAACTTAAAGTCCAATATCGGCTCGGAATCCCGAAAGGAGATCGTGAAAGATTCCGTGAGAGCTGTAAAGAGTACACTGCAAAAATGATTAAGTCGATGAAAGAAATCATGACAAGGATTGGTTATAAGCCTGATTGGGAACAGTTTGAATACAGAACCATGGACGAATCTTATTGGCGCTATGTCCAGCTAAGTTTGATTGAGATGTATGAAAAAGGCATGATTTATCGAGGTACCTTCCCTAACTATTGGTGTTGGTATTGTGAAACTTCCATTTCACAAGCAGAAATCGGCCATATTGAACGGGCGGGATTTCTTAACTACGTAAAATTTCCTCTAGTAGGGAAGGACGGAGAATTCATAGTTATCGCCACAACACGCCCAGAGCTCATCCCTGCGTGTCAAGGAATATTTTATCACCCAGCTGATCCCAGATTTCAACACTTCGAAGGGAAAAAAGCCAAAATCCCCCTTTTCGGCGATGTAATACCCATACTTACAGATAGACAAGTTGACCCAGAATTTGGAACAGGAATAGTTATGTGCTGCACCTTCGGAGACGAACAGGACATAAAGTGGAGACTACGACACAAACTACCCGTAAAAATCTGCATCACAGAAGATGGGAAAATGCAAAACGCTGGAAAATATGACGGATTAACTATCAAAGAAGCAAGAAAAGCAATATTAGAAGACCTAGAAGAAGCAGGACTTTTGGAAAAACAAGAACGAATAGCCCACAGTGTTCTCTGCCACACAGATCGGGCAGATTGCATGCGGCCTATAGAGTTTCTTGAAACGGAACAATTTTTCATCAAAATGAAAGATTATGCAGAAGATATAATACAGGCAAGTAAAAAAATGAAGTGGATCCCCGAATACTTCCTTCAAAGGCTCATTGATTGGTGTGAAAGCATCGAATGGGATTGGATAATTTCTAGGCAAAGGGTTTTTGGCACGCCTATACCTTTCTGGACTTGTAGGGGTTGCGGAAATCTAATACCGCCAAAAAAAGACCAACTGCCCGTAGACACGACTAAAACAACCCCTCTCGTGGATAAATGTCCTGAATGCGGTTCTAAAGAGATAGAGGGTACTACAGACACTTGTGATTGCTGGGTGGATTCAAGCATAACCCCCCTTATAATAACAAGGTACTATGACAGTTTAGCCCATAAATACCAACCTAATCCAGAAGCTTTATCCACCGTGAGACAGCAAGGACACGACATAATCCGTACTTGGCATTCTTATACTACGTTTAGATGTTTAATTTTAACGGGGATTTTAAGTTATCTAGAGGTGCTTATTAATGGCCATGTCTTGGGCCCAGATGGTAAAAGGATGAGCAAGTCGAAGGGAAATGTGGTTATGCCAACAGACGGTATCCAAAAGTATGGCGCGGATGCTATGCGGCAGACTCTTCTTTCTATGAGTGTTGGGTCAGACTTTCCTTACATTTGGGATGTCACTAAGCACGGTAAGTCTTTTATTCAGAAGTTTTGGTCTGCTTCACGCTTTTTAAGCAGTTTTCTGAACGATGTTTCGCCTTCGGGGAAAGTTAAGGCTTTAACGCCTGTTGATGCTTGGATTCTTTCTAGGTTAAAGGAAGTTATTGGAAAAGCTACTGAAGCCATGGATCGCTACGCTTTTAATGAAGCCCTCAAGATTTTGCAAAGCTTTTTCTGGCACGAAGTCTGCGACCATTATTTAGAAGCAGTAAAACCAGCCCTTAAAAAAGAAGGAGAAGAAAAGGAAAACAGCAACTTCGTGCTTTACAGAGTCATTCTAGACAGTTTAAAGATGCTTGCCCCTATTTGCCCCCATCTTACCGAGGCAGTTTACCTTGAACTTTTTAAGGATAAAGAGGGACAAATTTCTGTTCACGCTTTAGAGTGGCCTTCTCCCAAAGATCTAGAGTTTGATGAAAAAGAAGCCGCAGAAGGCTCTATAGCGATCGAAGTTATAGCAGAGCTCAGGAGAGCAAAAGCCGCGAAAAGCATAGCGCTAGGGGCTACAGTCAAGAAAGCGAAGGTCAAAGTGCCTGAAGATTGGGTTGAAGTTACAAAAAAACTCTCAGAAACAATTAAACCTGTTTTAAGAATCGAAAAACTTGCCATATCAAAAGGAGAAAAGTTAAAAGCAGAGTTTTAAGATAAAAAAAGAAAGTTGCACCAAATCTATTTTGGTGAGTAGAAATCAGTTAATTGAGTTGCAATAACACCTGTTTTCTTTACAAGTATTTCCTTTTTTTCTTTGGTGTCAATTTTTTCTTTTAAGAAAATTTCTTTTTCTTCAAGTTTTATACTCATTCCATCGGTCGCTGCTATTGTCTTTATTCCCGTCTTCTTTTCAACTATTTTAGCCTGTTTTTCGGGGTTTGCTTTTAAGAAAGCGGCGCCAAAATGGGTTAAAACGGTTAAACTTGGTTTAACTTCCTCTACTAGCGGTATCACTTCATCAGTTGATAAATGGCCCTTCCAAGGTTTTCCAAACGGTCTTAAACAACACAAAATAAAAAGCTCACAATCCTTATAAAACAATGGCAGTGACTGGTTATACGCAGTATCGCTTGTATATCCTATCCTCGCGCCATTTTCTTTCTCTTCTATAACCAAACCAACAGTCGAAGGATCCGAATGATATGCTGGTGTAGCAGTGATTTTAATCCCTTTTATAGAAAATGAAGAACCAGGAGTTAAAACCTGCTTTTCCTCAAGCAGCCCTAAGTGATAGTTAGAAATTATGCGAGAATACTGTTCATCGCCAACAAGAGCGCTACTACTTCCTAAAAGAACTCCTCTCTTTTTGGTAGCTGCTCTCGCCATAGCCTCTATAAGGATCTGGCAGTCACCATAATGGTCCAAGTGGGCATGACTCACGATTATTGCATCTGTTTTTTGAGGGTTTATTCCCAAATCTAAAGCTCTTACTAAAGCCCCCGGGCCAGGATCTACGTGTATCTGGGTATCATTTCCCCTTAATACTATACCCCCAGTCCACCGCATCTGTGTGGTCATAACGATCCTGCCACCGCCGGTGCCAAGAAAGATAAGTTCAAGCAAAACCCACCGCCTCCCAATAAAAGGAAACACTAAAAATTAAACATCTTATTTCTCTTATAATTTTTCCCTATTTTAGTTGATCACCATTTTTTATTCTATTTTTGTTTGATTTTTATGGTGGATAGTTCTTCAAAAAAGAGTTTTTTCTTGGCCAAAATTTGGCATTTTAAACCCATTTTCTCGGTCAAAGATAGGGTTTTTTCCAAGTCGTTTATAGAAGATTGTACAAGTAAAGCTTGGCCATCTTTTTGGAGCCTTATTTTTAATTCATTAAGGAATCTGTCTATTATTTTTCTTCCCTTTCGCCCTAGACCGTTCCACATTTTTGAAACTGTTTTTAATTCTGGTTTTTTCATCAAGATCTTTCCATCTGTTTCTTCTGAGGGTAAGTAGGGTGGGTTAAACAATATTAAGTCAAACTTTGCTTCTGTTTTTAGGGGGTTGAATAGGTCTCCGAGAATTACTTCTATTTTGGTTTCTAAGTGATTATTTTTAGCATTGTTTTTTGTGCATTTTACTGCTTCTTTTGAAATGTCTATGCCCACAACTTTTTTTGCATGTTTTGCAAGGGCAAGGGCTATGATCCCGCTTCCAACCCCTATCTCTAAAACTACATCCCTGTCTGAAACTAAGGGTTCCACGCTGTCAAGTAGTAGAAAAGTATCTTCTGCAGGAGCGTAAACTTTTTCATCGTCAAGCTCTACTTTTACGTCTTTGTGCCAGAAAATACGTCTTCCCACCCTATTCCCACCTCTTCTAACAATCGTATTAAGGTTTTTGTGATGTTTATAAATTGAATAGGTTGTAAAAACTTTATCCTTTCTTCAGCATAGGGAAGCTTTGAAACAATTTTTTTTGTAAATGCTTTGTCTTGAATCTTTTTGTTAAGAAAACTCCTTAAAACTTTGCGTACTTTTCTTGATTTACGGCTAAATAGTACCCTTAGTAAGTCTTCAAGTCGTTCTTCCAGATCTTTTTCGAAAGGAGATCTTATGGGGTTTATTACGGCTAAGACTGAATCAACTTTTGGAACAGGATAAAAAGCTGTTTTTGGAACGATTTGTGCGATCTCAATTTTTGTTTTTAAAGAAGCTAAAACCGTGAGGCGTGAATAGTCTTTAGAGCCGGGTTTTGAAACAAGTCTTTCAGCAAACTCCTTTTGTAACATTAACACAGCATGTTCAAAATCGTGTTTTAGTAATTTAAACATTATTGGAGAAGATATATTATAGGGGAGATTGCTTACACATTTGTTAAATGGAGGAAAGGGGCTTTTTACAGCATCTTCGGGTATTACTTCAACATTAGGAAAAACGGAAACCTCTTTTTCCAAAGCATGAGCAAGCTTTTTATCTGATTCAAAAGTGTATACTTTACCTGCTTTCTCCGCCAACTTTCTCGTTAGCGTCCCTAAACCTGCACCAATCTCTAAAACTTTATCTTTACCAGTGATATCAGCTAGGATAATTTGTCTTTCTAATATTGAAAAATCTATGAGAAATTTTTGTCCAAAAGCTTTACGCAGGTAGGAAATAGAGTGCTTTTTAAGAAGCGTTTTAACCTCTTTAAGAGCGTTTTCTTGGTTTTTCATGGGGAGAAGCCCTTTCTTTTCGATATTTTTTCGGAGGAGGCCTTTCTTTTCGATATTCTTTCCCTTCACTTTCGCCGCTTTCTTCCTCTTCCAAAGATTTAAACCTTCTTGTAAAGAGCCTGTATTTTACATCTTCTTTCTCTAATTCGTGTAAAATCCGTTTCACAATCAACTTTTTAGGATCCGATAAACTAGTACGTTCCTTGATATCTTCAAAGCTTGTGAAAGGTGTCTTTTTTTTCTCCTCTAAAATACTCCATAAATACTTATTTCCGATTCCTGGCAGCAAAGAAAGTTGGTGCATCCTAGTCGTTATAGGACTCGCTTTATTAAACCAGTTTACAAACCTTTTTGTTTGCCGCTCAACGATCTCTTCAATCACTGAGGGAAGCTCAGCTTTAGCTGTTGCAGTTAAATCCTTATAGGTAAGACGCCTTTTTACTTGAACCATTTTATTTTTCCTTTCTTTAACTATACTTATACGTTGATGTAACTCTATAGGGATGTTAGAGGATAAAGGCGAAAGCTCTAAAAACGTGAAAAAATACTCTCCAATTGCCTGTATTATAGGTTCACGCTTAAAGGGCGGTTTTTCTTCTAAATATCCTTCAGACAGGTATTCTAAAACCACTACGTAATCTTCATATTTTTTACTTTTTACCGTTTTTTCACTCTTCCTTCTACTTGGCATGATTTTCTCCCCAAAAGATAAGATGATAAACAAGTCAGAATCCAAAATCCCAAAAAGATCTAACATTCTAATTTAAAAAAAGCTAAAATATGTTAAGCGCGGAGAAACAGTAATATTTTTAAGATTCACCCCTATTACCATTATAATTCCTTTTTCGCCTTCTCTTTGAAAACTTCTAAAATAGTCTGAAGATCCTCTGTTTTTAGATTTTTCTTTACACTCTTAAGCTCAGAGATTAAAGGACGTAGTTCATCAATCGTTAAAGGTAACACATTTACGAGCATTATTGCTTCTTCTTTATCAAAATCATATTCCGAAACCAAAAAGTCAACAAGCTCGTTAGCTGTTTTTGAATCTTCCACATGGGAAAATTTAGCAGCATACTCCCGCGTAATTCTTCCAATATATCCAAGCTCAGATTCCTCATTACGCTTATCCAAAATCTCTTTAACTTCGGCCAGATTTGTAGTACGAGAATCCATAATCTCCCGCGGCAATAAAAATTCCTCCACTAACTTCTACCCAATTAATAAACACAAAAATAAGCTTTTTCATTTAATGTGAAGCCTGATATGCTCTGGTCTTGAGAAAACCGTTTTATAACCGTTACCATCCCTAACTTTGAGGATATAGGCCTGACCACGTTTATCGATTACTTCAGCAGTTCTTCCGTAAAATCTTCTATATGGCATGCCTTTATGCACGCTAGGATCGATAATTATATCTACTTTATCCCCTACATTGTAGTCCACTAACAACTTGCTTATCGGCGGCAATCCTTTCCTCCTCACATGTTTCTTAAGCTTTCTCCTTGTCCGCCTACGAGGACCACTCGTTCTTCTAACCACGAAAACCACCTTGACGAAAACATTTTCGCTCCGTAAAACCTTAAACTACCCAAATCAATTTAAACTACTCGTTTTTGATAAGATAGAATATAGTTAAAAACATTCTTAATAAAAAATTTCGTTACTTACTCCACGGAAACCACGCTTAACTCTAAACACTCTGCTTTTATTCCTAAAACCTCTGCTACACTAGGCTTAGTTCGACCTTCATCACCGCTTATAAGTTCTTTTACATACGTTCCTCCTTGAGTTGTTATAAGCAGTTCAACATGAAACCTATCAATCTTTCGCGCTTTTAAACTAAAAACTTTTTTTATTCTTTCAATATCGGTTCGCCGGTGAAGAACTCTTGTAGGAGTCCTCTGGGAGACATTAACACCCGAAAACTGTTCCTCTAACACTTTAAGATTCTCCTCAATGGCCTCATTTTCAAGTTTAACAATGGTCCTATAAGTTTTCTGCGCCATACTACTTGCTTCTTTAAGCCGCCGAACCTCCTCCTTATCACTGAACCTAAAAGAATCAACCTCAATAATCCCCCTACCCCCCTCAGAAATCTTTTCTTGAAGAAGTTTTAGATCAACACTCCTTATTTTAGGGTTTTTTACCTCAATAACAAAAGGTCTTCCGCTTCCAAGCATCAAAGCATCAACATCCTCCCTCCCTGCAGCATGAAACTTCCAACCTACCCCTTTTGCTAATTCCTGGGCAGGCTCACAAATAAGCTCAGCGATGGAGGTCTCATAACGACGCCCTGAACCACCACACTCATCACAACCCACACCCTTACAATTTTTACAAAACCAGGGCGCTTGTGGAACACCTACCTTCAACTTACGATACCTACTATAAACAAAAATAGAAGAAGCCTTAACCTCAACAACATCACTCACCAAATCCATCAAAAAAACGACATCCGGTCTATTAAAATCCACACCCTTCCCCGCAAGTTTCGAAACAATCTTACCGACCTCACGATTCAACTCAGACTTTAAAGACTCACCCCAAACCAAACCATATTCAGCCCGTAAACAATCTTCCCTCTCAATCAACAAAGGATTAACAACACAGCCTATCAAAAAAGTTTCAAACTCAACCTTTTTCCCTTCCTTAACCACTTTTAAAGCTAAAGATTCTAAGCGAGAAAACAACCCTTCGCAAAGCCAACAAACTTCTCCATAATCCTTCTCAAACTTTTGATAAAGATCTCCCTCTTTTCCTATTATTTTTTCAAGAGTTGTGCCTGCTAACTTACTCCCAGATTTAAAAGCCGCATATAAAATCTTAAGTGCTTTTTCTCGATCTTCCTCTTTCTCACCCTCCATATAAGTTGTATGAGCTGAAAGAACAATAAAATCTAGGATCGTTAATCCCCTACTAAAATTAGCCACTCCATGACCAAGTAACGCAAACTGCCTACCAAGACAAGAAGGACAAATAATCCTCGTCTCTAATATATCTAAAGCCTTCTCCAAAACTTTGCTTAAACCCTCCATTTTCACCTCAAACCCTCATAATATCATCCTCTAAACCGTTACTCCCTACCCCATTTTTTCTAATATCATTCTCATGACTAATTTTTTTATTTTTAAACCCCATAAAAAAATCATAATGTAACTTAATAAAATTTCGCTTTAACTCCAAAAAATAGCGATAAAATAAAAAACTCGGAAAAATAATAGTTAGGCACATACCGTCAAGAAATGGAGGAAAAAAGTGGCTGAAAAATCGATCATAATAATTGGAGCTGGACTAGCTGGTCTAACCACCGGATGCTACGCGCAAATGAACGGATATCAAACCCAAATCTTCGAACACCACAATAAACCAGGAGGAGTAGCTACCTGCTGGAAACGCAAAGGGTACATAATTGACGGCGGCATCCACTTCGTGATGGATCACAAGCTAGGAAGGTCAACCTATGAGCTATACCGCGAACTAGGCACAGCCCAAGCCAACCGCTTCATCGACATGACTACTTACATACGCTTAATCGATGAAACCAGTGGACGAATTTTGGATGTCACCCAAGATCTGGACCGCCTGGCAAACGATTTAAACGCCTTTTCACCTCCTGATACCAAAATCATCGACAGCTTAATCACCGGTGCCCGTGCCATGCAAGGATACGACATGGAGGAGATGATGAGCAAAGCACCGGAATTGATAGCCTTCCTAGGCAAGCTCAAACAGATGTGGAAAATTCGGCGAATGTTCAGATACTATATCGGCAAATATTCTAAGCCCGTTGAAGATTTCCCGAAACGTATTCATGACCCGTGGCTACGTTACGTCATCAAGAACATGTTCCTGCCAGAGGTACCGGTTTAGTTTATCCTCATGATATTAGCAATGATAGCGGACGGACAATTAGGGTCGATTGAAGGCGGATTGCTTGACTTTGTCATGCCCATCGAGAAACGTTACAAGGACCTAGGCGGGCAAATTACCTACAAAGCCACCGTCGAGAAAATTTTGGTGGAAAACGATCGAGCCGTGGGAGTACGACTAGCTGATGGCAGCGAGCACCGAGCAGACATCGTGGTCTCCGCCGCCGACGGGTACAGCACCATCTACAAGATGCTAGACGGGCGCTACGTAGACAAGAAGATCGAGAACCGATACAAGAATTGGAAACTATTCCGCCCCATCGTTATGGTCAATTTCGGCTTAACCCGTGAATTCACAAGCGACCCGTATATTAACATAATAAAACTAGAGCACCCCTTAACCATAGGCAATCAAGTTATTTATGGGATCACTCTCCGCATCTTCAATTATAGTGACAAATTTGCCTCTAAGGGCAAAACAGTAATCCAATCAATGATCGAAACAGAGTGGAATTTTTGGAACGAATTGCAAAAAGATCGACCAAGCTACGAAGCCGAAAAAGAACGAATAGCGGAGGAAATTCTAGAACGACTAGAAACGCGCTATCCCGACATCTCATCCCATGTGGAGATGACCGATATTGCCACGCCTCACACTTGGTGGCGTTACACTCGCAATTACAAAGGATCTCCCGAGGGCTGGCTGCCTACCCCGGATGCAATCATTACTCAAATTAAAAAAACTCTGCCCGGCTTAGAGAATTTTTACATGGCTGGTCAGTGGGTGATGCCAGGTGGCGGGGTCCCACCGTGCCTCTATTCTGGCCGCCATGTGGTGCAGATACTCTGCCACCGAGACGTGAAGCCATTTTCGACGACCTTACCATGAGCCCAGCTTTATTAAAGAGGTAAAAGAGATATGCGCTCTCCTGTCAGAATTGTTGATTACGACCCCCAATGGCCAATCCAATACGAAGAGGAGAAGGATAGAATTCTTGGAGTTATCGGCCATATAGTCTTAGCCATTGAGCACATTGGTAGTACTGCAGTACCTGGATTAGGCGCAAAGCCGATCATTGACATAATGATAGCTGTCCGTCACCTCGCTGATGCGGAAAAGGGTATCGAACCGCTCAAAAGCGTTGGCTATGAGTACGTTCCTGAATTTGAGGATTCATTACCTGAAAGGCGCTTTTTCTGGAAGAGCCCTCCAGAATCTCGAAAATATCACATACATATGGTCGAACTAACGAGTGTTTTTTGGCAGCGACACTTATTGTTTCGAGATTACCTCCGCACTCGTCCCAAAGTTGCTCAAGAATATTATCATTTGAAGAAGGAGTTGGCAGCCAAGCACGGTTCAGACCGTGATGCCTACACAGATGCCAAAACATCGTTTATTAAATCAGTAGAAGCCAAGGCACGTTCCAGCGAATAATCGCATCAATAAAGACTGCAGCGCAAAGATCACATAATACGACTATTATTTTTCTTTTTTCCATGATTTTGGGTAAGAGCCTCTTTCCATGATCACGCGTTCAGTTTTTGCTACAATCCCATGGTTCATTTCCACTATTTTCTCACTTTCAACAGTCGTAAGGGCAAGGGCTATAGCTTCACCTTTTTGAGTAAACAAAGCAACAAGTTCTCCGGCTTTTATTTTTTCATGAAGCTTAAGGACACCTGGCGCCGCTAAATCCGCGCCATGACATATAGCATCGACAGCAGAATCCCTAATAATTATCTTCGGTAAATGGTTTAAACCATATTCCAAGGGCTTTATAACATTCCTCAAATATCTCTCATCTTCCTCCTCTTCCCAAAAAACATAACCATCTTTAACATCTTGGAGATTTACAAGGGTGTCATCCTCTTTAAAAGATCCCACCCTAGTCCTCCTAAGCTCCTTCATATGCGCTCCACAACCCAAAACCTCCCCAATGTCATAGCAAAGTTTACGCATATAAGTCCCTGCTTGACACCCAACCCTCATCAAAACATAAGGGTTCTCCGCCTCTAAAACATCTAAATAATATATCTCCCGAACCCTTACTCTACGCTTAACCGAAGACCTTAAAGGAGGTTTTTGATAAATCTTCCCCACAAACTTCTTGCATACACCTAGCAATTCCTCTTCTGAAAAGTCCCCATGAACATTCATAACACACACATAATCTTTCCCTGCCTGAAGGAGCGCCTGAACTATCTTCGTCGCGTCCAAAATCGCTAAAGGGAGAACGCCAGTAACCCTCGGGTCAAGGGTACCACCATGACCAATCTTTTCAACCTTCAAAATCTCTTTGGCCCACGCACTAACCTGGTGACTAGTAGGATTTGCCGGTTTATCAAGATTAATAACACCCTTCCTTATATACTCGCCTAACTCCCTTTTACTCGGATCCCCCCCATAGTCCGGATCAGTCGGCTCTTCATCCTTAACCAGCATTTTACGCCTCAATATCTCGTCACAAGGTAACTCCCTATTAAAGCCTTCTTTAAAAACCTTTTTTATGCCATTTCCCCCCTCATTTAAAAGTTAAACAAATTCGGGAACCCCTATAGTTTGATCACTTCCTGCATGTAATCTGAAAGATTCGCTTCCTCTATCGCTGCCTTAATCTCTTCATCACTCGCACCCTTACTGATTTTAATCGACTTATTAACAGGCTCTAAGTGTTTGAAGTTTGCCCGTCTTCTCTTAACACCACTAACATCCTTTGGACCCGAGATCAGTGCAAAATTCTCATCTATTATATCCACTATAACCGCTCTTCTTCCAGCCTCTCGACCCAAAATCTTGACCACAACTCTACCTACCTCAAAGCTTGCCATAAAGACCACACCGCTCTTCTTCTCTCACTTATAACTTACTAACACCCTTCAAACAATTCATAGAAAAGACTCTTAATAAAAACTATGGGAGTAATATAAACTTTTACCATTGTTTCTTATTAAGTTCTCAACCGTCGTTTTAATGATAGATTTTATTTTTTCAGGCGTAAACTTTGCTGTATTAAGCACAATATCATACTTTTCTACATCGTTAATATCCGCGCCATAAAGCTTTTTATACCTATGTACCTCACTAAACTCCCTTTTAAGGGTTTGTTCCCTTGCCTCTTCAAAAGACACCCCATCTCTTTCCGCTATACGTTTAACCCGCTCTTCAAAAGGAGCCACAACAAGTACCCTAAGATCCGCCTTTTCCCCCACCATTATCCCAGTAAGCCTCCCATCCAGCACAACCCCCCCAAAAGAAGCCTCTCTCAACGTTTGATCATCAATAAGCCTATCAATCGCCTCATCCTTCTCCGCTTCCAAACTAAACTCAACAATACTCATACCCCTCTCAGAAGCCATTTTTCTAAAAATCATACCCGCCGACACATACCTCAACCCAAACAGCTCAACAATGATCTCTGCACAAGTAGTTTTACCCGCCCCCGATACACCCGAAACCGTGACAACCAACTCATCATAACCCTTCTTCTTCATCTTAGAAACAACACCGAAAAAATTTCTAAAAAAAGCTATTTTCCTAAAAAAACCAAAAAGAGTAATTTAAAAAAAATTAAAATTTTAAAAATTTTAGACAGTGATATTCACTTTACAATTCTATGTTTCCCTAATTTTCTCAACCAAAGCCTCTTTTAAGCAAGCAGGACAAAGATTCCCCCCATAAGGTCTATTAACCTTCTTCTTGCTCTTAGAAAGTCTCTTCAACCCACTGCCTCTATCCCTAGGAACCCCATGAAGCACTTTACCACAAACCGCACAAGAAGCCTTTTCTACTTTACCACTCCTATAATGAATGGTAGTTCTATCACCAGGTGTGCGAATCTTTCGCCTTTTAGAACTTCTACTCCTCAATCTTGGTTCAGGAACCATCAAACACCACCTTACCTCTTTCCCAATCTAATCCGGATTATCTCGCCATACCTCCAAGCCCTCCAAGCCCTCTACGAGCTCCCAAAGTCTTCTGTATCAAAGAACCCAGAGCAAAACTTGACATGATATACCAGCCTATGAAGTGCATTCCTGTGATTGTGCGATCGCTCCCAGGAAGGTCTTCTACTTCGCCTCCTAGGTCGAATATCATGTGAAATGGTAAGTGAACCACGATGTCGCTTCCGAAAACATGTCTTAACAAGATGAATATTAAGATGAAAGGTAGCATGAAGACGAGCATTGGTTTGAACTGCATTCCCATCATTTCTCTTTGGAGGCGTTGGATGTATTTTTCTTTTCTTTTCACTTTTATGAAGAGTTTTTTGTCTGCTTTTTTTATGGCTTCCGCACGTTGTTTGCTCCATTTTTTTATTTGTTCAGTATTCCTCCTAACCTTTTTGACGTCTATCAATACTTTTGTGACCGTGGCAGTTATCAAAGAAAGACATATGCTGACCACGGTGATAAATATCATAGATCCTGGCGGTCCAGTGGCATTATGATTTGCAAGCCAGTCGTAAAGCCAACTGTCAAAGCCCCAAAGCATTGTAAAAACCTGCCAATTCATTTTTATGAAAGTTTAAACTTTAAATTTTAAAACTTTTTCAAACCTTTGTAAAACGTGTTCAGCTAAATGTTGGATAAGACGGGTTTATAGTGAAATTTTTTAGTGGCTTTTGATAAGTTTTATGAGTGTTTTTGAAGCTTCTCCTACTTTTTTTTCACTGTTTTCGATTATGGCTACGGTAGCGCCGGTAAGTGTTGCTACGCAAACTGCGCCCCATCTATTCATTTTTTGATGTTCTTTTATTTTTTCTTCTTCGTCAAGGTCTCTTTCTCTTGTTAAATCTTTTGCCCTTCTGCTTGTGATCTCTTCGATTTTTGCTTCTATTATGGCTAATATGTTTGGTTTTAAGGCTTCAGCGACCCATACTGGTAAACCTGTGAGATAGCCGAAAGGTGTTTGTATTAATACATGTGTGTCAACTATTACTGTGCCTTCGCTTTCCTCGGCAATTTTTGCGATTTTTTCTCCTGAAATCCTCTGAATTCTTCGTTGGGTTTCTAGGGGAATTCTTCGAATCTGATCCCTTGCTTTTTCTCCTCCTTCAATTAATTTTTCTTCTAAGGCTACTTCCAGCATCTTATCGCCGAAATTAACTACTTGAACTTTTAACCCCTCTTTTGGCGCGGTTTCTACCGTTTCTGAGAGAACGGTTGTCTTACCAACACCCGGTATACCAAAAACCACAACGATGTTAGCGACCAAAACAAATCATCCTCGTCTTATTTTTTCTTTTTCTTCTTCTTCTTTATTTCTCCTTTAGTTATCAATTTAATCTTTAAACTTTTTTTGATTTGAAAAGTATTCAACTGTTAAAAATGAAACTTTTTAACATAAATAATAAAGGGTCGGGGTGGATTCCTCTGTTTTTAAGCATGATTCCTACATTATTCCTAGGAATCCTGCGAGGGCGGGGTGTTGTTCGCTTAATTGCTCTTTTGGCAGAATATCTGTTGCATACTGTTTTATGATACCTACAGCTAGAAGGATTCCCGTTCCGGTTCCTAAAGCTCCTAAGAAGTCAGAAGTAGCAGCTAAAAGCCCTATGAAAAGCCCGCCGATTATTGCCGCTGTTGGGATGTACCGCTCAAGAAGTCTCTCAACAATCTTTGGGTTTCTCCGAAATCCTGGTACTTGCATTTCGGCATCAATTAACTGTTTTGCCACATCTCTTGGCGCCATGCCTGCCACTTGAACCCACATCTTAGCAAAGATTACACAGAAGAATGTGAAGATGAGGAGGTACATCACGGCGCGGAAGGGATCCGCTGCAACAGCTTCTAAACCGCGAGGAGGCGTGAAATAATACGTCAAGCCGCTTACAGGTTGAACTCCTTGGTCGGTGTCTTCATAGTTTCCTAGGAGTTTTACTAAGAAGCCTCTTGTGCCTCCTGCGTACCTCCATCGTTTCCACATTAGTTGAGAAACCAGATATAAATCTGCAAAGAGGGCTGCTGCTAGTATCACGGGGATAACGGAGACGTAGAGTAGTTTTATTGGGTATTTTCCGCGGAAGCCACGGTATTTTGCGTAGGTTAGCGGTATCTCTATTCTTATGGATTCAAAGTATATTACGACCATGAAAGCGATTATGGTTCCTATGACTCCTATGAGGTCTGGGGCGGTTGGCGCGGCTTTTCGCAAAACTAGGCTTGCTAGGGATTTGCCTGTGAGAAGGGCTTGTATAAAGGCTAAAAAGACGCCGTGGTACATTCCGTCGTCAGCTGTTAAAGGTGAAAATAGGTTCCAAAGGATATGTCCGCAAACACCTGCTGCTATAAAGAGACTTATACCACTTCCAAGACCCCATCCTTTCTGAATAAGTTCATCCATAAGGATTATTACGAGGCCTGCAATACTGAGTTGGAACATCACCCACACAATACCATTGAAATCAAGAACACCATAAGCTCCACCAAAAATGAAGGCCATAGCTTGGAAAATTGTAACTATCAGTGCTAAAACTTTTTGCGCCCCTGTGAAAAGTGCCCGATCATCAGGGTCGGTCATATCTACATCGATGATCTTTGATCCTACCAATAGCTGCATGACGAGACCGGCAGTAACTATCGGTCCTATTCCAAGCTCTGTGAGAGTTCCTCTGTTTGATGCAAGAATAGCCCTCATCCAGAAGAAAGGATCGCCGCCTCCCACGTTTCTCGGAACCCCGTAAAGGGGGATTTGTGACATTACAAGGTAGATTATTAAGATAACAAGGGTCCACGTAATTTTTTCACGGAAAGTCACCTTTCTTTCTGGTTTTGCACATTCAGGCATGATATACATGAACGGTTTTAAGGCGGTGAGAAACTTGCTTGTCATCGTTCTAACCCTTCTCTTTTATCATGGAAAGCTTTAGTGTTTTAAGAGGTCTCGGAAAGTTCTTGAGAAGTGTTTGTTAATATTCTCATTTTTTTGTTGTGTATTCTATATTTTTGTCTTTATTTTTTTACTTTACTTTTAGTTTGGTGGGCTTTTTATTCGGTAGGCTTAATGATTTCAACTGTTCCTCCTGCTTCTTCGATCTTTTTAACAGCTGTTTTGCTTACCTGTTCTACTATGATTTCTAGAGATTGTGTTACTTTTCCTTTGCCAAGGAGTTTATTAACGCCTATTTTTCTTAGATCTATTTTTGTCTTATTTTCTTTTTTTGTAGCTATACCTTCTTCTAGTAAAGTTTTTGTTTTTTCTTCTAATTCCAAAAGGTTTATTGTAGTTTTCTCCTTCAGGATTTTTTGCGGTCTTTTGAACCCTTGTTTTCCATATCTTTTTGGTTCGTATTTGGTGGTTTTTAGCCAGTGCTGTCCTTTCCAGCCTGAATTTCCCACTCCCCCTCTCTGCCCGCTTTTTCTATGACCGCCGCTAACTCGGCCATAACCGTGGGTTCGGTAGCCTCTCTGTTTCCTAATCTTTTTTCTGAAACGTGTAGCCATCTTTTTTCCTCCATTTTCTGCTTTAAATCATTCTTTTCACTAACTCGTTTATGTCAAGCCAATATCCCAGAGTGCCGCCTAGAGTTTTAGGCTTTTTTATTCCGTTATAACCCTTGCGGGGAGGTCTTAAGCGAAAAACGGGTTTCACTTCATTCAAATCTTTTAGTTCCACTTCAAAGTTCATTAAAGCTTTTGCAAGCTCTTCTATGCTTCCAAACTGCGTATTTTGCTTCAAATACTCCTCAGTTAATCGGCGATTTCCGCTGAGTCTGCCTCGCTTATTCAAAAGCTTTACAAGCGTTTCTCCATCTATCTCACCATAAGCTACATAGTCTTTCACTTTTCTTATCATTCCTATTATTGAAGGCGTATTTTTAACAATAACCGCATGATGGGGCTTATGTAACCTCAACATTTTCAAGGTGTCATTAATCTCCTTTCTCACATTTACCGTGCCCCCGACCCTTATAACAATTAAGTGTTTCTCCTCTCCTACAACCCTTCCTTTCTTTTCTTTCCTCTCGACTTTCTTATTTTCTTTTAATTTTTCGCCTTTTCTTTCCGCTTTTTTCGCCTTTTGTTTTCTCGTGGCTTTTTGCGCCATCTTCATTTCTCCTCTTTTTCTAAAAAATAAAAACTTATAATTAATCAAATTAAAATCATGATGAAGTTTTTAGATTGATTGATTTTCTACCTTAGATGCTTTTTAAGATGGGATAAAGAGGTTTTATAACCTTTTGCGCTCTACCCAGTCTACCGGATGCATTATGTTATAGCTTGCTTTTAAAGCATTCCATGTCGCTTTGGCAAAGTTTGAACTAGTCCTTGTCCGTCCGAAGGTCTTTTCCCACACATCCTCTATACCTGCTAATCTTAACACGGTTTTTGCAGCTTCACCTGCAACTAATCCAAGCCCTTTAGGCCCCGGGATAAGTTCCAGCTTAATACTTCCACACTTACCGACCAAGTTAAAAGGAACGCTGTGCAACGTATTACACCTACATTCCCAGCTACCACAACCTCTCCTTATCGGGGCAATATTCAGTTTTGCAATAAGTATTCCTTTACGTATAGCAGGTCCTACCTCTTTATCTTTTCCTTCTGCTACCCCTATAAAACCTGCTTTGTTGCCTACAGCCACGGTCGCCTTAAAACGACTTTTCTCCCCCGCATCAGTCTGTCTTTGACATATATCCACACTAATAACTTCCTCCTCTAACTCCCCCTCGGTCAAAACCTCGACTATCTCAGCCTCCCTAATAATATAATTGTTCTCAAATATCTGTGCAAGACTTGCTATTTGTCCTTCCTTCACTAAGCGTCCAAGCTTAGTTTTCGGCTCCCATTCCTCAAAAACATCCCCAAAACTTTCAGACCTTTTTCCAAAAGCCCGATCGCCTTTTTTTGACACCATCAACACCATCCAAGAATAAAAATAATGACCATTTCCCTATCTCTATTCACGCAAATCTTTCCTCTATCGCTTTTTTCACATTTTCAAAATCTTCTACAATATCTTCAGGCTTAGAACCTTGTTCTAAAACTTTACCCCATTGACGCTTATAAAGCTCAGGATTCTCATTTAAAAGTTGCTCAGCATAAGTTGCTATATGCTCACCCCTAATACGAGATTCCAAAGGTATAATTTTTTCAGTATGAGGAACCCTTAACCCTGCATCCACAGCACCTTTTAAAACCGCGAAAAGCCTTGAACTTTTCTTTATCTGTACCCCTACATCCATTATAGCCTCATCAAAACCAGCTTTAACTGCTTTAAATCCCGCCAAATATCCCACTAAATAAGCGGCAGGTAGATTACCCGTACTCTGCTTCCAACCATAATCCTTTACAAGCTCCTTAGTATACGCAGAAACTAACACTTTATCCCCAGGTAACGACGCCTCTACTACTTGCACAACCATGTGCTTTAACGATTGACGCACCACTAAACGCAGCTTTCGAGAAACGATAAACTTACGTCTAAGATAATAATCAGTTTTTCCTTCTCTTCTCCTTCTAAAAGCAACCTTGTATCTTGGACCCCGTGCCATGAAGTTCCCCTCTGTAAAACATTTCTCCAAAAACTTTCAAACTATCTTTTTCTTTCCTTTCTCTTAGCATAAAGCTTATGCTCTTCAATATACATCTTTAAAGCATTTACGCTTTTGAAGGTTCCTCCTTTCGCCTTTTTATAAAGCATTCTATACGTATTAGGAGTTACCGACCTACTATCACGAAGTTCCCTCAAAAACCGCCTTTGAGCCCTTATCCTAAACATCCAACTCCTTTTCCTCGGCATCCTAGCAGTTTTAGCCCCCTTCCTACTACCAGAACCCCGCCGAAGCCCCTTCTTCCTTTTCTCATGAAACCTACGAGCCCGCCCCCTACTAACACCCCTAACAGGTCGTACCCGTATTATCCCATCATAAACCAACTTCTTAAGATCAGCCCTAGTCAAAGCTAAACTAACCTCGTCCACAAACTCAGGCTGAATAAAAACCCTGTTCTCGCCAACTCCAAGAATATCCGCAGCAATACGCCTCTGAGGCCTCAAACTCATAAAGAACCACCAACTTCTAATTCGAAAAAAACCCCTTAAAAACTCAAAAAACAATTAAAAATAAAAGCTTTATCAAAAAACCATCAATTAATAGTAACCAATCAACAACACCTACTCTCTCTCACATCTTCCACTATTTTCCTTTAACCTTTTTCTTCCCCTTCCCCTTCTTTTACCAACTCTTCAAACTCTTTCTCCCACTCCTCCTCTAATTCTTCCTCTTCTTCCTCTTCTTCTTCCAGCTCTTCCTCTAGTTTCTCTAGTTCCTCCAGTTTCTCTATCTCCTCTTCTTCCTTTTCCTCTTCTTCCAGCTCTTCCTCTACTTCTTCCCGTTTCTCTAACTCTTCTTCCCATTCTTTTTCTATCTCTAATGCTTCCTCTTCTCCAAACTCTTCTTCTAACTCGATTTCTGGAGGTAAGGCTTCACCCTTAGGATTCAAAACATGAATTCCAAATCTCTCCGCAACCCTGAGAATCTCACGTCCCTTCCTTAACCCCACACTCCCACCAATCCTTATCACTTGAGTATAAGGATCTACGGAAACAACCTCTGAAGGGCTAAAAATCAAAACTTCTTCCAACCCCCTCGCATGAAGGCCTCTAACCTTCTTAGGCTTCCTATAACCCACCTTGACAATTCGAGGCCAACCCTTCAACTCATAACGCATTTTAGTATCCAAACCCTTAGGTCTACGCCATCCCGTATTAACACGTTTATAACGCCAACTCTCACACCGACGAAAAACAGGACTCTTCTTCTTAACCTTCTCCCTAAGACTCAACAATCTCCGCTTCTCAGGATCCACTACCTTAACAACCTTCTCCGG
>JAEOSI010000089.1 GCA_016840425.1 Candidatus Wukongarchaeum yapensis | reverse complement strand
CTTTTGCCTTTTCTTCCTGATTGTGAAGTTGTTTGTCTTGATTTTTCTTTAGGGATGTTGGAGGTTATTAGGGAGAAAAAATTTCCTTGTTTTCTTGTTTTGGGAGATTCTGATTGGTTGCCTTTACGTGATTCTGTTTTTGATGGTGTTTTTTCTTTTACAGTTTTGCAAAATTTGCCCGATCCTCTTGCTTCTTTAAGGGAGATGAGTAGGGTTGTTAAAAAGGATGGAAAAGTCGTGGTTACTGTTTTGAAAAAAAGGTTGGATGGTGAAGAACTTAAGAAAGTTTGTTTGGAAGCAGGGCTTTCTGTTTTAGATGTTTTCCCTGCGAGTGTTGAGGATGTATGCGCGATTTGCGTGAAAAAAAGTTAATCGCTTAATAAAGTTAGGGTTTTTTATTCTTTTTTTCTTGTTAATTTTTCTGAAAGTAGTTTAATGGCACAAACGTCTCCACACATTGAACATGTTTCTGGGTCGTGTTCTGCTTTTATGTTTTCGTGGATTTTTCGTGCTTTTTCTGGGTCTGGTGCGAGCTTGAGTTGGGTTTTCCAGTTTAGGTTTGCTCTTGCGATGGACATTCTTTTATCTAATTTTGAAGCTTTTTTTCCTAGTTTTACTATGTCTGCAGCGTGAGCTGCTATTTTTGCGGCGATCACGCCTTCTTTTATTTCTTCGACTCCTGGGAGTCCTAAGTGTTCTGAGGAGGTTATAACGCATAAAAAGTCGGCTCCAGCGGCGGCAGCAATTGCTCCTCCTATGCCTCCTGCTATATGATCGTATCCTGCTGCTATATCTGTGACAAGGGGGCCTAGGAGGTATAGAGGGGCGTTTTTACATGAAGCTTTATACATTTTAACTATAGGTTCAACCTCGTGGAGGGGTATGTGTCCTGGGCCTTCGACCATTGCTTGTACCCCTGCTTTTCTGGCCCTCTCTACGAGTTCGCTTATTACTAGCATTTCGGCGATTTGTGGCGAGTCGTTTGCATCTTCTAAGCAACCGGGTCTTATGCCGTCTCCAAGGCTCAGAGTTGTGTTGTATTCTTTACAGATTTCTAGGAGATAGTCGTAGTTTTTATAGAGCGGGTTTTCTTCTCCGGTGTGGATTATAGTGGCTGCGTGAAAAGCACCTCCCCTGCTTACAATACCCATTAAACGTCCTCTTTTAATGATCTCTTCTACGGTGTTTTTTGTTACGCCGCAATGGACGGTGATGAAGTCGACTCCATCTTTCACATGTTTTTCTATGGATCGGAAAATGTCGTCTTCATCCATGTTGATTATGGCGTCTTTTTGTTCTCTAGCTTCTAGGGCTGCTTGATATACTGGAACCGTGCCTAGGGGAACCTTTACCGTTTTCAGGATCATTCTTCTTATTTCGTCAAGGGATCCTGCGGAGCTTAGGTCCATAATGGAGTCTGCCCCGCTTTTCACGGCTACTTTAGCTTTTTCCTTTTCTAGTACTGGGTCTATTAGGTCCGCGGAGGTTCCTAGATTAGCGTTAACTTTAGTGTGTAAGCCTAAGCCTATCCCGCAAATTTTAACATCTTCGCGGGCAACGTTTTGAAGCAAAACGATGTATCCGTTTTTTAAGCCTTTCTTGATAAACTCCTCTTCGACTCCTTCTGTTTCAGCAAGCTTTTTTACTGTAGTACTTTCAATATTAAGGCTCATTTTAACACACTCTGAAAAAAAACATTTTTTTATTCGGATAAATATCAGATTAAAGTGGTGATCTTTTAACTTTTTGATCAATAATTCTTAACCAAAGAACCGCAATAAGGACATTCTATCCAATCCAGATCCAAAACTTTTCTACACTACCGGCAAACGTGAGAAGGACTTGCGCAAAAAGAACAAAAAACAAATTCTGAACTTACACCTCTACCGCATTTTTTTACTCTAAAAGAGTAAAAGACCTTTAAAAACAAAACGGTATGAAATCTTGATGAACCATAATATGGTTCTTTTACTTAACTTTTAGATTAAAAAAAGAGTCTTTTAACAGAACAAAAGGCAGAGTAATATGCTATTTTTAGAAAAGTTATGGTTTGTGAACTACTTCCAGCTTTTGCAGGGAGCTTCCTGTTTCAACGACGGGATCATCATTATTCATCCATCTCCGCAGGCGTAAATTCGGACAGTCCCTGTCCTAATCTTCTATATTGTTATTCTTATGATTATAAATAGTTGATTATTATTATTGTTCGGCTTTCATCCCCCAGTTTTCACAAGGGGACTTCTCGCCGAAGAAGTTAAAAAGATTTTCAAAAATTTAAGGGAAAAAGAAGGAGAAAAGCCGCCTAATATTCTTGTTTTACGAAAAGGATAGTTAGGGGTTGAGGGATGTCTTATTTTTGGTATTTTTAGTTTTAGCCTAGTACTGTTGCTTTTGGTTCTTTGTTTGGGAGTTCTCCCGCTCCTTTTACATTGTAAGTTATGATGATTTTTGCTCCAGGATCTATTTTTGGTATTTTCCAAGTGAATGTTTTTTCTTTTCCCTCTTCCTTTGATTCGCAAACAAGGCTTTTTGGTTCGTAATTTTCAAAATCAAAGCCGTAGGGTATGGCGTCTTCTACTAAGATTTCTTCGAGGGTTACTGCGCCGGGGTTTTTAATTAAGAGCATTACTTCGAAAGCTCCTCCGGCTATATGTGTTATGGACTTTCCTACACCTATACTTCTTTTTGTGTATATGACCTGGACTTCTGGAGACGTTCCTTTTGGAGTGTAGACTATTGCTGTGGCAGGGTTTTTTGTAGAGGGTGAAGGAAAAGCTTCAACTTCTAAGGGAAAATGATATGATTCACCGGGTACGGGTTTTACTGCTTCTACTTCGTATTTTAGGGCAAGGGTTAATCCTGGCTTTAAACCCCCTATATTACTGTTGATTAGATTTTCGAGGATGAAAGTTACAGGTTTATTTTCCAAAGGATCACCGGTTCCGCCTTCTAGCCTAAAAGCGTCTTTTAAATCAAAACCATTTGCTGTAACGGTGACTGAAGTTGGATCCAAGGTGAAATACGGTGGGATTGTTTCTTTGATTTTTAGGAGGTCTATTTTAGAGGTTCCTTGGTTTGTTACTGTGGAGGTTATAGTTACTTTTGTCCTTGCATAGGTTCTCACAGTTTCTGGAACAAAGGTTTTTTGACATGTAATGCGTACTACGGAAATTTGGTCCCCAATCTTTCTTATATGGCTTTTAACTAAGCGTTTGATATCCCAAGGTATGCGATATTTTATTGATTTTGTGAAAACAGGTAGTTCTTCGCTTTTAACTTGGAATCCGCTACTCCAACTTCCTCCGGCAGACACTATTTTGTTTGGGTATTCATCAAGAACTAGTTGGTCTTCTTTTGTAATTTTTACGTGTTCTAGTAGGGTTTCGAATTCATCGTTGCCGTCAAATTGGGCTATACAGTTCCAGACTCCAGGTTCTTCTGCTTCGCTTGATTCTACATAGAACATTATCCTACACAAAGAGTCTAGGGAGAATTTTATGTTGGATATATCGCCGTCATGAACTTCATAATCTACGTTTATGTCGCCGGCGCCTATTTTTTCTGATTTGTTAATCTTTCCTACTCCCACAACGTTTAAAACTGATGTTTCTCCGGGGTTTAGTTCTTTAATTTTCCAATCTATTGAGTTGTTTAAGTCATCAAAGTTGATACTGCCTTTAAAGGGCTCTAGGATTCTTGGTGGAAAATCAAGAATTTCGGGCATTTTTTTCTGAAGATTTATGTTTGATAATTTGAGGTTTTCATGGGTATTTTCTAATGTTATTCGGAATAGTGTTTTGCACATTTTGTTGAATATAAAGTCTTTTCTTGCAAAGTTTAGCTCCTCTTCGTCTGAAAAGTCAGTGTCTATCTCTTCTTTGAGGTTTAAGAGGGGAGAAGTAGTTTTGAGCGCGTACCCTCGGGACCAGTGTGTTGCAGCTAAAATGTCTCCAACCGCATAGGAACCTGGGTTCATATTCGTGTTTGAGGATTCTACATCAAAACGTATTTTCCAGACATTTTCTTTTACTGCGGGGTTTATTATGCTTGCAGTGTCTTTAGCCTCATAGTTTTTTAGTTCGTTTTTTGAACCTAGTATTATATCTTCGGTGTCGGAATGTTCAACAAGTAAGCGTAATCCTTTTTTCTTGATGATTTCCTCCTCTTTTTCTTCCTCCTCTTCTACTTTGACTGTTTTTTCTTCAGTTATTTCTTCAGATTTCATTGTTTTCAGTCCCTATTTCGCCCCTTTACATGTTTCTTTGTTTTACTGAGTAGATCTTTTTGCCTACTAATCCTGACATCCCTCATCTGTTATTATATGATGGCATAACTTTTAACTTTTTTTAAGTCTTAAATAGCAATATAAAAGCTAAGTTTATTGTATTTTTCAGAGAAATTGCCTTAAATTTTTAAAATTTTTTAATTAATCACTTAAGGATAGATAGATTAGGAAGAAAAGAATTTTAATAAAAAACGGTATATTTTTAAATAGAATAATTGAAAAAGAAGATGAAGCTCAGAAAATAAATATATTATTAAATTATTTCTTTGTGTATTATATTCTAAAAATTTTTTCGTAGTCTTTGTTTACTTTTAGTCTGTTTAAAGATCTTTGAAGACTGCTTAGAAAGGCTAATAAAAAATAGATGTTGGTTAAAGAAGGAGCATGTGGTTTGCATAATGCTTAAAAAGATTGTCCTCTACAAATCTTTTGTTTTATAATGGAGGTGTAAAAGGCTGTCCTCATCTCAAAAACAACCAATAAAAGTTTTGGAAAAAATTCAAGGTAACATAATAAAAGTTAAATTAAAGGATGGACGCGAAATCAAAGGGCAACTTAGAGCGATGGATAATTTCATGAATTTAGAGCTTGATGATGCGATTGAATACATAGACGGAGAACCATCTTCGAGGTATGGAGAGGTTTTTCTTCGGGGTAATAATGTGCTTTGGATACAAATAGATTCAACATTTATTGATTAGAATAAAGAATAATGGATGGTTTGTTTTTAGTTGTTTTTTAGGGGGTATTGTGGAGACGCGGACTACTAATGTGAACTACTCCCAGCTTTTGCAGGGAGCTTCCTGTTTCAACGACGGGATCATCATTATTCATCCATCTTCACAGGCGTAAATTCGGACAGTCCCTGTCCTACTCTTCTATCTTGTTATTCTTATGACTATAAATAGTTTATTATTATTGTTCGGCTTTCATCCCCCAGCTTTCGCGAGGGGACTTCTCGCCGAAGAAGTTAAAAGGGATTGAGATCATTCTGTGAGTTCTTTTCGGCGTAGAAACCTGTATTCGCTTACCATTTTTCCTAAACGTTCTTTAAGAAGTCCTTCTTGTTCTTCTTCTAGTTTTTGTTCTGCTTGCTTTACGGCCTCTTCAAAGAGGTTTTTTCTCATGAAAGCAAAAGGTTCTTTAAACAGGATTTCTAATTTTTCTTCTTCAAGTAAGATGGTGTTTTTTTCTTTTAATATTGAGAGGGCGTTTTGAGGGATGGAGGATGATTTTGGGACTATGATCGTTTTTATGCCAGTTTCTGCGAGGATTTTTGCTGTGGAACTACCTGCCCCTGAAAGACTTTTTATCAAAACTATGTCTTTTTCCGCGATTTTCAGCTCGGTGATAGCTTTTTCGATTGTTTCAAGGGAAAAGTCAGGGATAACTTTTATTGGTACTAATTCGGGATCTGAAGCTAATAATATTGCTTCTTTTAACCTATTTATTTCATCTTTTAATAGTTCTGTCTCTTTAAAGAGATTCTTTTTGCCTTCTTCAAGCCTTTTTACTTCAAATTGATGTTGGATATGCAATCTTTTAATGGTTAAATCTTTAGCTTTTTCTGATCGGAGATATTCCAACTGTTTTTCAAGTTCAGATATGCGGTTTTGATTTGCTTCTAATTTATGTTTAAGTTCTTCATTTTGCTGTTCAAGGAAGTCATATTGTTTTCTTGAGGCGTCCAAACGCCGTTTTAACCGGTTAACTAAGCGCTGGTCAGTATCTTCGTCTATTTTTTCTCCATTTTGGATTTCTCTTTCTTGTGGAACTTCTTTTGATCTTATAGTTTCTAAGAGTTCTTTTTCCTTTGCTTTTTCGTTTGCTATTCGCATTATAGCATCACTGATTTTCATTCCTTGTATGACTAAAACTTTTACAGCTTCAGGATTTATACCAAGTTTTTGTAATTCTATTTTTGAATCTATTTTTTGAAAGAGGTTTTTATAGTTTTTAAAGACAAGGATTGCTGCTGTTAAGGCATCACGTTCATGGGCATTACTTGGTTTATCGTTTATGAAGATATTTTCCTCGAGAAAACTGTTTACTAGTTCGGTTTTTGCACTGACGGCGATATCCTCTTTAGGATTATGTACTTTTACTTGAAAGGTTGCAGCTAACTTCGCTAACAATGAGGGGGTATGGGGAACATCTGACGCGATTATTGCAGGTTTTCCATACCTTATTATTAGTTTTATTATCTCGCTTCTCGAACATTCACGACTACTTGACAAGTGAAGGAGATTGCCTGAAAAGTCCATTATGGCAATGGCGGTCGTAGTGCCTGCATCTATCCCCACTATTAAGGGTAAAAGCCTCCTTTCTTCTTCTCCTCCAACAGGCCAAGGAAAAAGGTCTAAATCCGTTAATATTTCTTCATTAATAGGGCGGTAAGTTGTAGTTTTACTTGGCACTGGTTCAACTTTGACCTGTATTAAGCTTGTCCGCATTCTTTTAATAAAGGAATCAATCTCTTTTTTCGGGGCATAGACATGAAAAACCGCTTTATCAAGACCGAATTCTGAACGTTTTTCATAATAATCAAAATCTAGGGACTTTTCTTCAAGTTTTTCAGTTATTTCTCTTGCCATTTTTTGTATTGCGCCCCGAATTTTTCGGGCATAACGTTTTTCAGACCAACCTCCAGGGCCTAGATGGCGACTCTTTGATACGATTATTTTTGTTTCATCTGTGAAAGGCGCTACTATGAAACCTATTCCTAAATCTACGAGCCTTGCTACAATTTCTGCTGTTTGCATCGGATTAGGTTTCCCTGAGAAGGGGATGTTGTAAAGCTTACTGATCTCTCTTAGGGGTTTAAACCCGTGATAGGGACTTCCAGTAACTTGTACCAGCTTCGTTTTGAGCGGAAAAGCAGCGCATAAGGCCCTAAGCTTCCTTCTATCATCAACCAGTTCAAAAATGTTGTCTGAAGCCACATAAGAGGGGGACAACTCTCTTATCAGTCTTAAAAGTCTCCGCTTACTGAGATCGGGATAACGGTCAATTATCTCACCTTCTTGCAGAAGAACCGCGGCATATCTTGGTCTTGAAAAAACAGAAGAGCCTGCTAATATATCCACGCCCAGTATGTCCACACCTAGGTGTTCTCCATCCTCGTTTTCAAAACTCGCCAAAAGGTACTACCTCGGTACTGGAAAACCGCCCTCAGAAGCCTTTATGAGCTCTTTTAAAGGCTTTGATCCTTTGAGGGTTTTTTCTTTGGATCGTTGACCTTCGAAGGTAAAAAGACCTTCATTCTTTATAAGATCTACGACACCGCATAGTACCTGTTTGCGGCTGGTGCTACGATTCTCACGTAGTTCTTCAGTGTTTTCGAGGATCGAACGTGTTAGGTCAACGAGGTAGGATCTGAACCCCGACGACGGTTCGGTTATATCCTCTACTTCCGTCTCTCCCTTTTTATTTATGTAGGAGAGGGGGGTAAAAGGGAATATATTAGGCTTAAAAACGAATAAAAAAGAAAAACTAAAAAAAGCGAAAGTGAAATTCTAAATTCTAAGTTCACGAAAAAAAGAAAAAACAATGAAGAACAAAAACAACCTTTAAAAAGAAACTAAAATGATGAAAAAACAGGTTTCCACGCAGAAAAACGAAAAAACACAGCGGAAAAGAAGAAAGAACATCAAAGCAAGAAAAAAACTACCTCGACCTCTATAAGGGAAAATTTACTCCCATATATATTCTAATACCGTTTGAACATCAAGTTTTTCTATGTGAAATTTTCTGTGAAAGAAGTTTATGATGTTTTCTAAATCCCTCCTTAATAAAAATTCGGAATTTGGATGGGTGATAACGACAAACTGTGGCCAATCAATTATTAAAATGTCTTCTTCTGGTGTAATTACCACGTTATGTTCGGAAAGGTCTGAATGAATAATTTTTGCTTTGTTATAAGTTATTTTCACGTTATAAAGAATTTTTTCCAAGATT
>JAEOSI010000275.1 GCA_016840425.1 Candidatus Wukongarchaeum yapensis | reverse complement strand
ACTGAAAAATACACCGATAACAATAAGCATAAGGCACGTGCACTGTATATTGGAGGAACGGGAAGAAATTTTTCCTTTGGACCGGTTTTGACCCTGTCATACTTAAAGATCCCAGTGTTCTCCCATGAAAGCCGCCTATAAAAGATATAAGTGTTGAATTTTTAGTTTTCCAACTTGTTAGTTTAATCGCGCATTCAACAGCTTCCGTACCAGAATTTGAAAAAAATGCTTTCTTTGAAAAGTTACCAGGAGTGATATCTGCTAAAAGCTTAGCAAGATTAAGCTGAGCTCCGTTATAGAAGTCCTGTCCCGCAAAATTGATAAGGCGATCTACTTGCTCTTTTATAACTTTCCCTACTTTAGGGTTACAATGCCCTATATTACTTACAGATACTGCCGCTGTGAAATCAATATATTTGTTACCGTCAACATCTTCTACTACGGCGTTCTTTGTTTTTTTAACTACGAGGGGCAAATATCTTGTAGAAGTTACAAGAAACTTTTCGCTTTCTTCAATATTTTTTTTAGCTTTCTCTCCAGGTGGAGGTGTTAAAATTTCTGGTAATTTCTCCATAAAAATTCCCCTAAAAATTTTAATATCATGAGAAAATTTTAGGGTGATTCATTAAATCTTTTTTCACCTTTTTTTTGCGAAAACGTTAAGTATAGGAATATAGTCATAAGTTTGAGGTTTTTAAGGAGGTTTGGTTAAAAAATGCCAATGGCTTATGTTTTAATAAATGCCGAAATAGGGTCGGAGGAAGCTTTAGCAAAAGAGCTGCTTAAAGTTGAAGGGGTGATAGAAGCTTCCATCGTATATGGGGTCTATGATATAGTAGCAAAGGTTGAAGCAGTAACCATGGAAGAACTCAAGCAAACAGTTACTTGGAAGATTAGGCGTCTGGGTAAAGTAAGAAGCACCCTGACAATGATTTGTGTTGAAACCAGTGAGGGTGGCGGTTAATAAATAAACGAGCTTATTTACTAATCATTTCATCATTACTAATAATCTCCCTTACTTAAGGATAAAACGGAATAAAAAACTCAATTTTTTCATTATTTTTTCATAATAGCGAATAATGATGATTGTTTAGTAGAATTCTGGCTCTTTCATTTTTTTTAAAAAAGCGTTGTACGGTTGGTTTTTTTCACGTTCTATAAAGCCTTCTTTTTTTGTAGAGTGAAGTTATGATGAGTGAAAAGAGGTCTGTTTTGAGTTTAGGTATTGATGATGCTGATTCGCCTTTAGGTATGTGTACTACTTACGTTTGTGCGGTTTTGGTTGAGAATTTGGCGTCTTTTGTTGAGTTTTTGGATTATCCCTTGTTGATCCGTTTTAATCCTAATATTCCTTATAAGACGCGGGGTAATGGGGGTTTTTGTCTCCGCTTTGTCGCTGAAGAGGTTGGGGTGGATGGGGTTTTTGAGATGGTTTTGGATACCTTAGTATCCTTGGCGGATTTTCATCATCCGGATACTAATACGGGGGTTGTTATGTATGAGGGAGAAGAGGTTCCAAGGGAGGTTCAGCTTTTTGGGGAGAGCGTTGTTACTGGTATTAAGAGTATTGAGGAGGGTAGGCTTCTTGCTGAAAAGTATGGGATGAGGGTTTTTGCTCATGGTAATGGACGAGGGATAATTGGGGCTTTGGGCGCTATAGGGAATGTTTTGCGGAATTTTGATCATACTTATGAGTATATGGCTTATAGAGTTCCTGAAATGTGGGGGAAGCCTCGGAGGATCGATAGGGATTCAGTGTTTGAGATGGATCGGAAAATGGGGCAAAGGACTTTTAATAATATAGATTTTGAAACGGAGCGTGTCCTTATAACTCCTCGCGGTCCTGATCCTGTTTTTTTTGGGATAAGGGGAGAAGATCCTGAAATTGTGAAGGAGGCTGCAGGAATGGTGAAAACTTTGGAACCTGTGGAGCGATGGGTTATTTTTCGCACAAATCAGGGTACTGATGCTCACCTCAAGCGGGCGTATAAGATAAAGGAAGTGGAACCTTATCTGCCTGTTATTATAGAAGGAGAGGTTTCCTCAAAGCCT
>JAEOSI010000088.1 GCA_016840425.1 Candidatus Wukongarchaeum yapensis | reverse complement strand
AACTTGGTACTTTGGAAGAAACAGTTTTATACGCTCTTCTCTTTCCTTTTCAAAACCCATACTCACAAAGACATCAGTGTAAATAACGTCTGCTTCCCTAACAGCGTCTTCTGGCGAGGTTAAAACCTCTATTTTTGCCCCAGATTTTTCCGCATTTTCTAAAGCCTTTTCCACGATTTCTTTTGGAGGTTCGTATTTTTTCGGGCAACCAACACTTATGTTAATGCCGAGTTTTGAACAACCAAAAAGCAGAGAATTACAAACGTTGTTACCGTCGCCTATAAAGGCTAGTTTTAATCCTTTAAGCTTTCCTTTTTTCTCCCAAACCGTTAAAAGATCCCCCAACCCTTGACAAGGATGTAAAAGATCCGACAAACCGTTTATTACAGGCACGGTTGCATATTCTGCAAGTTCTTCCACGTCTGAGTGGGCAAAAACCCTCGCCATTATTCCGTCGACATAACGGCTTAATGTCCTTGCACCATCTCCTATAGTCTCCCTTTTTCCTAACTTTATGTCGCTTGGTCCAAGGTAGATTGCATGCCCCCCAAGTTGTTGCATTCCAACCTCAAAAGATACCCTTGTTCTTAGGGAGGGTTTTTGAAATACCATGGCTAAGGATTTTCCTTTTAAAATTTCGTGGGGTTCTCCTCTCTTTAGCTTCCTTTTAAAATCCTTAGCGGTCTCAAGGAGTAAATGGAGTTCTTCTGGGGAAAAATCTTGAAGAGTCAAAAAATTTTTCCCTTTAAGACTAACCAAAAGCTTTACCTCCGGTTCAAAATTTTTAAAACGCGTTTAAACCTTTTTATAAAACTCTTAGCCGGCTAATCTAAGATTTTGCTTAGAAACCATTCAGGGCTAAATGAAGCCAAATCATCATATTTTTGACCAGTACCTACAGCAATGATAGGTTTTTCTGTGGCAAAAGTTATCGAAAGAGCGGCTCCTCCCTTAGAGTCAGCATCAACTTTTGCTAAGATAACGGCGTCAAAACCTACTGCCTCATTAAACTTTTTCGCCTGTTCAACAGCGTCATTACCAGCAAGAGCATCCCCCACAAAAATTGTTAGCTTAGGATTCGAAACCCTGACTATCTTATTTACT
This sequence comes from Candidatus Wukongarchaeum yapensis, assembly GCA_016840425.1. GTDB lineage: Archaea > Asgardarchaeota > Wukongarchaeia > Wukongarchaeales > Wukongarchaeaceae > Wukongarchaeum > Wukongarchaeum yapensis. The sequence continues at coordinate 7,199 of JAEOSI010000088.1, read as the reverse complement.
TCTTCAAGCAAGTTTTTATCTGTCTGCATCCTTCCAGCGGTATCTATTAAAACTACATCCACCCCTTTTGCCATCGCGTGCTGTATCGCGTCATAAGCCACCGCTGCAGAATCTCCGCCATAATCGTGCCTAATAACCCTTATACCCGTTCTACGCCCATGTTCCTCGAGCTGTTCTATACTACCAGCGCGAAAAGTATCGCTTGCCGCAAAAACAACATTGTACCCCTTCTTCTTTAACATTCGACCAATTTTAGCGATGGTGGTAGTTTTACCGGTACCGTTTACTCCTAAAAAAACTATCACCAACGGCTCTTTTTTCCCCTTATTTTCTTCAGCCAAGGCAAGGATTTCTATGCTCGATTTAGGGGTCAAAATCTCCTTTATACTCTCCCTAAGAGCCTCTTCTAGCAAAGTTTTCAAGTCAGTAAACCTACCAACTCTTTTACCCTTTAGTTTCTCCTTTACTTTTTCAGTTATTGCTTCCGCTACCTCGAGGGCTACGTCACTCTGCAAAAGAGAAAGCTGTAGATCCCAAAAAGCCTCATCCATATTCTTGTCAGTAAGCTCCTTAGTTGTAAGCTTATTAAACGATGACTTAATTTTCTCAAACAATTTTTTCCCTCTAAAACCATGTTTAACCTGAATAAGAAAGAGGTAAGGATTTTAAGAAGGAGGTAAGGGGTTTTTAAGCTTTTCTGCTTTTAAGCTTACATTCCTCCTCCTTGTTGTCTGAGTTGGTTTGCTAGATTTTGCGCTTTAATTCTTAAAGCTGTTAAGTTTTCTTGAAGTTGCTCAAGTTGTTGTCTCATCTGTTTTTGAAGTCTCTCCATCTCTAATTGTCTTTCGTTTATGTCTTTTATTGCCTCATCTATTCCCTTTTCAGCAAAGATGTTCGCTCCAAGCCCTATTATGACTCTAGAATTATCCATAAGTTTTCCAAAAGCATAAACACTTCCCCCAACAGGAAGCAGAATATCCTCGTCTTTTGTCTTTTGTATGCTGTTAAGGGTACTTAAAGAAACTCTTAACTCTGCAATTCTTTCCGTTAAAGAGGCGAACTGTTGCTGTAAAAAACTTATTTGATATTCCACCGCGCTTATTTGGGTCATAAGTTGCCTAAGTTCTTCTTCTTTAGACAATTTTCATCACGCTCTCTCTATCTAATTATTTTAGCATTTTCAGAAGCAAAATATTGAATCATTGAGTTTTCAACTTCTGAAGGATCTCCTACAACCTCTACTCGTTCAATATTAATAAAACGCCTACTAATACGGTGTTTAGACCCTAATTCTGAACAAACTTTCTCCTTAGCTTCTTTCTCTTTTAAAGCCCTTAATTCAAACTTAAAAGCTTGTGTAAAACCGTTCCTTACATCCCGGTAAGTGCCAATAACCCTGAAAATTTTCATATCAGTCATTTCTCCATCAAATCCTCCTTACCATGGTTTTTAGAAAAGAATGCTTTTTATGCGCATAAGCTCAGGTCCGGTAGTGGTTTTACCACAAATGGCGCCTCCACTGTTTGCCACAAGCCCTATCTTTACATAAGGTATACCCCTATTTATGGTCGTTACACCACCGTCTTCAACTTTTAAGGTTTGGGCAAGCCACCTAACCTCGGAAAGGGAAGAGTTCACGTGGCAAAGGACTCCCTTATTCGTAGCTACAGCATAGGCTCCTACTAAGGGGCTTCCTCCTATTATCGCTTTGTAAACAGGCGTTTCAAGAGTTTCCTCGATAACTTTCACCGCTTCTTTCTCCATTTTTGGATGCACTATTGTAGCATAATCGTTTCCTAAAACCACGTTACCTAACGCAGTATACATTGTTGGGACTAATGTCACTTTTAATCCAAGTTTATGCTGTAAAAAGCTTACCTCTTCATCTGAAGCGATATGCGGTAATAGTATACCATAAGAATTGCCGTGGACCAACACGCCTACCAACGAACTTTCCCCCGCCGTCGTCTCAATTACTGGCACTTGGAGGGTTTCTTCAACAATCTCTTTCAGACTCTCATGGCTTCCCCTAGGTATTAAGGCATAACTCTCAGTAGCTAGAAAGAAAACACCTATACACTCTGATCCCTTATAATTAAGCCTTACAATCTGCTGACTATTTCGATCTTGAAGAACTTCCTTGGACAGAGAAATCACCCTATCAACCTCTATACTCTCACAAAGGAATCTCGGTTCCCGCTTCTGCTAGCCTAACCTCAACGAACCCTTCCTTGTCTTTACTGCATTTAACGCGAACTTTTCTAGGCGGTTTTTTACTTCCCTTCGACCATATAAACTCATTAAGCTCCTCTGAAATTATCACGCCTTCTGCCTTCATATGCCTTTTTACAAACTCTCTAAGCATCCTGATAGCCCTCGGCGTTCTACGCCACCTTGGAACATATTTGAGCTTCGGGTAGAAAGGCACAACATAAACCCTTTCTTCAATAACCTCGATTTCCTCTTCACTCAACGTACTCAAACGTCCTTTAAAACTTTAAAACACAAACACTTTTAAAAAGCAAGTAGACCAAACTAGCCAATGTTAAAAACTTTTTAAACACTCATCATAAAATAAAGAGTAATAAACGACAAAAGTTACAATAAAACACTTGTTTAAAAACCTTACTTGTTCACCAACAGGAGAATTCGACTGCTTTAGTTGTTATAGGGGGTCAAAATCTTAAACAAAAACGGTTTGCTCCACGCTTTTTATGGTGGAATATGGATAAAAGAAAAGCCGAGTTTCGCCACAAAAAACACCCGTTTCAAATGCATAAAATGTGGCAAGTGTTGTAAAAATATAAGGGTGCAGCTCACGATAAGAGACTTAGAAAAGCTTCATGCTGCTAATCCAAAATTCTGTAAAAAAGTTTTTTTCCCCTTTGAAAGCGGTGAAGATGACACCATAATTTTTGTTTGCGATTTTTTAAAGGACAATCTTTGCCTGCTTCATGAAATAGCAAAGCCTCTTCTCTGCCAAGAATATCCCTTTGTTTTCATATCCCAAGAAGATGTGAAAATATTGGGGTTAAAGCCTCCAAAAGACGCAATAATTGTCGAGTTTAACATCAACGGTTATTTTTGTAAAGATTACTTGGTTTATGACTCTAACTGTTCAGGAGTAACCGAAAACGAAGAATCAACAAATAATGAGCTTAAACTTTCAGAACTCAAGGAATTACGGCTAAGAAAAGAGGAGGAAAGCTTGGAAACAATGATAGCCTTCAAATTAGAGTTCTTATACGATAGCAAAGACCCCTTAAAGGGAATAAAAAGGATGCAAGAATTCTTCAAAAATATGACGATGAACAACGTAGAACTATCTATAAAAAACACATCCTTCACAGGATTTGTTGTTCACGACCTCGAAAACAGTTGTCGCACAATACTAAAACACTTTGCAGAAACCATAATACCAAACCTCCCAACCGATAATGCCGAGATATATGCTTTCTTAATCCAAATAAAATCAACTACTGAAGAGAATTATGACAAAAAAATGGTTGGAATCCTTACCCGCGCCTCAGAAATAGAAACAAAAACGGTCAAAATCTCCAATGAACCCCCGCTAAATCCAAAACAAGTAGTTGGCTCAATAGCCCATCTCCTATATAACAAAAAAATGAAAAATCGCTTTAAAATATGCTCTCTCCTCATAAACTCCTATATTGATAAAAACCACAAAATTTTATCTTATTCAGTGAAACCTGCTTAATCTATTAAAAGCCCTAAATTGCGCCCTGTCCTTATGCCCTTCTCCCTATATTTTTGTTTTTATAAGCCCGTGTTTTCTTAAAAAGTAATAAGCTATCCTCTTAATACCTATCTTGCCAAGACTACGATAAACAGGATTAAGCACAAACTTTGGAAGCTGTTTTTTCCTAAATAAAAACTGTAAATAAGCCCTAATCAACATCTCTTCAAGATCTTGAATACTTTTACAAGGATTAAACCCTTTACTGACTGTAGTAGGGTCAGAATACCATGTGAACCGTTGCCAATCAATATCATCTTTTAACCCACACTCTTTAATTATATCTTCCCAGCCTTGAGAACCCGGCAAAGGCGTAAAAATAGTGAACTGAACATAAGCAGGGTCCAAAATTTTTGCAAACTCTACGGTTTTCCTAATACCCTCTTCAGTATCCCAAGGCAAACCTAAAATAAAGGTGCCAATAGTTTCAATGCCCACCCTATGTGTCAATTCAAAAGTCCTCTTAATCGTTCCAATCTCCTCCCTCTTCCCTATCTTGTCCAATCCCTCTTGAGATCCTGTTTCCACCCCATAAAGAACCAGCATACAACCTGCTTTCTTCATCTTTTGCAAAAGCTTAGGCGATACCCTATCTGCTCTTGCTTGACACCACCATTCTGCCTCCTCACACACTCTCCTCTCTATCATAAGGTCGCATAACTTCTCAAGGTGGGCAGGCGAATGATTTAAACTATCATCGCCAAAGAAAAAAGTATGAACGCCAAATTCATTGATGCACTCCTCCATCTCCTTAACAACCTTTAAAGGCTTCCTAGCTCGCCATTTTCTACCCCAAAAAGGAGAAGTAGCGCAAAAATAACAACCATAAGGACATCCACGAGAAGTTATTATCGTAGTAAAATTTTTCCTTCCCTTAGAAGTCTCATACATATCAAAAGGTAAAAGATCCCTAGCAGGAAAGGGTAAAATATCCAAATCCATAATATAAGGTCGATCCTCTGTCTGAACAGTCCTACCATCCGTCCTAAAAGTTATACCTCTAATCCCGTGAAAATCGGTTCTTCCACCATCAACAGCCCCTCCATAATCACTATTAAGTAGCGCTTTGCATAACTCAAAAAAAGTGTTCTCCCCTTCTCCCCTAACAACAAAATCTACACAACGATTTAAGCGAAGCACTTCACTACTAAGAAAGGAAACGTGAGGTCCACCAAAAATCACCTTAGAATCCGGAGAAATCTTTTTTGCCTCCCTTGCAAACCGTATCGCGGAAAAATAAGTAGCGGTAAGGGAAGAAATCCCAACAATTTTCGGTTGTTCCGATTCAACTATTTTTGCAAAATCTTCCTGCTTTAAACCTAAAATGTTCGCGTCTAAAACAGAGACTTCTTCAAAACCCCCCTGTCTCAAAATACTTGCCAAGTATAATATACCCAAAGGCGGCGGTCTTATATTCAAACCCTCATACCCTAGCTCCTGAGGATAAGGTGGCTGTACAAGCAATATCTTCCCAGATGGCAAAACCTATACCCCCCTAAAAAATAAAAAGCGCCGAACTTTTCTCCCTTTAGTTCTATTTTTTAATAAAATCCTAAAAACAGTTTTTATTAGGCGATTTCTCTAATTTTTAATTTTTTATTTTTTCATACTTTGAGACTTCCTCTTCCGCGCCATTGTCTTCTTTTGGGAGATGTTCTAACCTTGCCTTTTGTAGCAACTACTATGAAGCCAGGGACGGCGCTATTGCTTTTTTCAGCCTTTGCTAACCTTTTCTTTTTTCCATAAGGTTTGTTTCTAGCCATTTTATATTTCCCTCGGTCAAAAAACCAATCTTTTTCCTAATCCTATTATTTTCTCTTGAAGACGATTTTTGTCTCCTTTTCTCTTTTAGCAAGCTGCCTTAATATGTCTTTCAACTGCTCATCTGTTATCCTGTTTGTTATCCTACCAGCTTGATACGCATTTATCAAATAGAGCTCTAACTGTTCTGCAAGTTGAGTCCTCTCAGGCGTTATTTTTAAATTATTTAACCTTGATCTTGCTTCAGGGGTTAAAATCTGCCTAAGAATTGATTGTTTTTGCATCTCCAATCTCTGTTTTGCCTCTTCCTGCCTCGCAGCTTCCTCCATCTGCTTCTGATATTCAGCCATCCTTTCTTGACGAATCCTCTCAAGCTCTTCGTCCTCAGACAAAACCTACCACCACAACGGTTCAATAGAATAAAACATAGAAAAGATAACAAATATGTATTAAAAACCTAATCGCCTAATGGTAATAACAAAACTACTAATTTAAAACTTTCTTATTTTTAGCTTTAATCCTATTTTTAGATGTTATTAAGCGGTTTTTAATGCTTTCTATTTAGACCCGATTTCCGCCGCTATTTTGCTGAGGAGGGAAATGCCTTCAGCCGTTATGCGCCTTCCTTTTTTTGTCTGTTCTAACAAACCAGCTTCTTCAAGTTGTTGTAACGCTTTCCTAATTATTGAACCACTTCCCTTGACAAATTTATCGGGTTTTGGTCCCCTATTTTTCCTCCCGCTATAAAGCGATCTAAGCCTTTCTTGGCCTATTGGACCCTTAACGTAGACTTTTCTAAGGATTGAAGCGCACCTAATAAACCACCAATTTTCAGCATCTTCTGGAGGATTCTCTTTATGAGCCCCAGTTTTCACAAATTTAGCCCAACTAGGCGGCTTAATTGTCTCATACTCCTTTAAAGCCGCAGCCGTTACTTCAATTAAACTTAAAGGAGGCACATCGAATATCGACGTCATACCATCAACACCTTGAAACAAACAAACCAACTAATATATAACCCTAATTTTCCTCTCATTTTAATTCTTCTTTTTCGATCTGTTTTTTTCTTTTTCCTTTAATTGTTTTTATCTTTTTGGAGACAAGAATAGCGGATAACCCCCTTATTTCTAAAATATTCGCTCCACACTTACCCGCTAAATCTTTCACAGTCTCTCCTATATTATCTTTTATATTTTCGACACTCTTTAGAAACTTTATTTTTATAACTTTTTGTTTTTTAAGCTGTCTCCCAATCTCTTCCTCTAACCGAGGAGTAACACCCTTTTTACCCACCATCACAGCGGCTTGAGAGTGCCGTGTCTTTTTAACTAAATCCATCATCCTATCCCCATATTTTGGCTTAGAACTTTCCATAAAAAACACACTCCCTTAGTAAAAAAACAAAAAGACATCATATTTTCTTTCTCAACGCATCATCTTTTTCAACGGTTTTCTTTCCTTTATCATTCGTGTAAAAATTTCGAAAATAAACTCTGTATCCCTTGGACCCGGATCATGTTCTGGGTGAAACTGAACAGCAAAACAAGGCTTTTCTTCATGAAAAATACCCTCAACAGTTTTATCGTCGGCATTAGTCCACCAAATCTCCAAATCTCCAGGCAAAGAATCAGGATTTACTGCAAAGCCATGGTTTTGAGTAGTTACAAAACACCTGTTAGAA
>JAEOSI010000087.1 GCA_016840425.1 Candidatus Wukongarchaeum yapensis | reverse complement strand
TAGAAGAAACCGTAAACAAAATTTATTCATGGCTAGAAGAAATGGAACTCAAAGGCATAATCAAAGTAGGGGGAGAAAATAGACTAATAGTAAACTTCGGTATTGAAGATCATGTGTTTCAAGTGCATGTTTTAGTGACTGAAAAATGGATTAATGCTAAAGCTTTAATAGCCTACGTAGCTGACATGCCCCGATCAGAGGTGAAAAAAGTTTACCGTTTATGTTTAAATGCAAACTTTGAACTTAATGAAGTGACTTACAGTACCGACCCTGATCAAGGAAATGTTTGGGTTGAAGTCGATATGCCTTGTGGTTCGTCTTTTGAGAATTTTAAGGTTGAGTTTGGCAGTATTCCTTTTGGGATTCATCATTTTGTGACAGAGATTGTGCCTAAAATAGATTTCAGTGTTCGGGATACAAGCTATGTATAGATTAAAAGGCCTGCTATTTTTAAGGGCCTGTTATTTTTGATTTTTTTGTAATGTCTTTTCGGGATTTCTACAAGCGGGATTTTTTGTTTAAAAGCTTTCTTTTTTTCTTCTTCATTTTTCTAATCGTTTTAAAATATGGTTTTAGGTGGGGGGGAGTTCTGTGGTTTATTTGAAAGATTTTAAATCATTTTTTGGAGGTTTTTATGGTAGTTTTTTTAAACTTACTTTGGGTTGTATATATTTGGTGGTTTTAAGGTATGGCTGATGGCTGTGTTTTAGGGGTTGCTGAGAAGCCTAGTGTTGCTCGTAGGATTTCCCAGATTCTTAGTGGCGGTAAGGTGGCTAAGTTTGAAGGAGTTTCGAAGTATAATCCCGTATACTCTTTCAAGTTAAATGGGGATGAATACCGTATAACAAGCGTTTTGGGCCACATTTTGGAAAGTGATTTTCCTGATGAATTTAACAGTTGGAGGGCTGTAGATCCTCTTTTTTTAATTACTGATGCGCCTGTGATTAAAAAAATAATTAAGGAGAACTTGAAAGTTGTGAAAAATATTCAAAAAGAGGCGAAAAACGCTAGGGAACTAATAATTATGACTGATTATGATAGGGAGGGGGAAAACATAGGGGTTGAAGTTTTTAATATGGTTTTAAACGCTAACAAGAGCATTAAAAACGTTAAAAGGATGAAGTTCAGCGCAGTTACACGTCCAGAGGTAATGAGCGGTTTTAAAGCATTGATTGATCCTGATAGGAATCTTAGTGATGCGGCGGAAGCTAGGCAGGAAATAGATCTGAGACTTGGAGCGGCTTTTACAAGAAAGGCTACTTTGTCTATTGATAGTAAGATAAGGGGTAAAGATATTATTAGTATTGGACCTGTTCAAACGCCAACTCTCGGTCTTGTTGCCGATAGGTGGGAATCTATCCAAGAATTTGTCCCTCGAGATTTTTGGTTTCTTAAAGCTTTTTTGAAAATTAATGGGGAAGTGTTTGAAGCTGATTGGGCTGAGGGGAGGGCTTTTGAGAAGGAAAAAGCGGTAGAAGCTTATAACCGGATTAAAGATGAAAAAGAGGCTTTTGTAAAATCAGTTACTGAAAAAAAGAATATGATGAGACCACCAAAGCCTATGAACACTATAACTTTAACACAACTAGCAACCCAGATCCTAAACATTTCAAGCGAAAAATGCATGTATTCAGCAGAAGCGCTCTATAACGCGGGTATTATTAGTTATCCCCGTACAGAAACGGAAAAATATCCAGCTTCGTTAGATCTTAACAAAATTCTTTCGGATCATAAACCTCACTCTGTTTGGGGAAACTATATCGAACAAAACTTGCTTAAAAAGCCTTTAAAACCAACTTTCGGTAAGAGGGATGATAAGGCACATCCGCCAATACACCCCACAACCGCCGTAGAAAAAAGTGTTCTTCAAAATATGCCAGAATTAAAGAAAATAAGTGCCGTTGCTTGGGCTGTTTATGAGCTTGTTACGCGGCATTTCTTGGCAACTTTGAGCGATTCAGCAGAATTAAAGCGAGGTAATGTACAGTTTACGGTAAAAGGGGAAGGATTCAAGATTACGGGTCTTAGAATAATTAAGGAGGGGTTCCTTGAAATATATCCGTATCAAAAGGTTAGTGAAATTTTTTTGCCAAAAAAGGAATTAAAAGTTGGAGATATGGTTTTTGTTGATAAGATACAGCTTAAAGCTGGGAAAACAACTCCTCCGAAACTTCTTCGGGAATCAGAGCTTATACGTCTCATGGATAAGCTGGGGCTTGGTACGGATGCTACCATACCTCAACATATTCAAACTAACATAAAACGTTCTTATTTCCGCATATTGAAAGGTAAATCAAGGTTTATAGAGCCTACGGGGAGAGGTGTAGCGTTAATTCGATCTTTAAAAAAGTCTGTTGCTATGCTCGTAGACCCGGAAATCAGGGCTTACATAGAAAGACAGATCAGTAAGATCTCAGAAGGAGATCTAACATATGAGCAAGTTGTTAGCGAGGCAAGGGAAAAAATCGGCGAAATATTTCTCACTTTTTCTAAAAACATATCAGCCTACGCCGAAGAAATGAATAAATCGATAGCCGAAGAGAAAGGTAAAGAGGTAAAATTAAAAAAAGTAGGACAGTGTCCAATTTGCGGTGAAAACCTTATAGCAAAAAAAGTGGGTGAAAAAAGGTTTGTAGGGTGTTCTGGTTATCCTTCTTGCAATTGGATATTTCCCCTTCCCCGTGAAAAAAAGATCAAGATAGGGAAAAATTTGTGTCCAAAATGCGGGTCTAAGCTGCTGTATTGGTATAGGGATGATCGTGTTTTTGAGATATGTGCGGGTTGTAAAACTTGGTGTTGGAAGTGTGATGAGAGGGAAACATGCCCGGCACTAAAAAAGGAAAAAACAAAAACTTAACGATTTTTAGAAAAGTTTCAAGTTAAAGATACAGCAAGCTCTTTTGATTCTTCTTTTTCTAAGTGGAGAACTTTAAGGAGGAAGAAATATCCAATGAAGAGAACCATCCAAAACATTATGGCTCGGATGAGAAGGGTGGCAGCTATTGCTCCTATAGAGTTCTCGGTTATAATGGCATAAAGCTCTGCCATGATTATTTCTAAGATGCCTAAAGCACCAGGTATCGCTACTGGAAGTATTTGAAGCACTGTAACGATGGTGTAAACCAGCACGATAGCAGTCCAGGTTATCTCTATCCCTAATCCTTTAAAGACGAACCACGCTACTAAGGTGTAAAGAAACCATGCCAGTCCAGAAATTATGCCGCCAATCGCTAAAATCTTTTTGTTTTGTGCTAAAAGGTTTAATCCTTGAGAAAAGTGTTCAGCGCCCTCATCTATGCTTGCATCGATACGATTGAGTTTTTCTTCAAATTTTCTACGGCTGAGGCGATTAAGTCCCCTGATTATACCGTGGGCGATTCTTTTAGGCCGATCCGGGTGAGTGCTTATCAATATCATGGCAATGAAAACTGCTATAACGAAAGCGCAGATAATCCCCATGGCTAAGTTAAGCATTAAGGGAAACTCGTATGTTAAATTCAGGATAATAAGGCCTATTAAAGCACCTCCAACAAAGGGGAAAAACATCACTAAGCGATGGGCTACTACTGAAGCAAGAACATTGCCGTATGTCGTATTTTTATTACCGCGTCCAAAAAGGTATACGCGGGTGGCTTCACCGCTTATACTACCGCTTGGGATCATGGCGCTTATAAAAAGGGAAACCATAGTCATGGAAAAAGCTCGTCCAAAAGTAGTGTGGACATTTACGCCTCGTAAAATGACCTGCCAAGCAAAAGAATACAAGCATAAAGCCATAATGGAGGTGATTATTGCAAGTGTTAAATAGAAAATATTAACAGTTTTAAGGGAATCCCATAAAGCGTCAATATCCATCATAAGGAGGTATATAATTAAAAGCAGTAAGCCTACCCCTAAAAGGGCAAAATCTCGCGCCCAAGGAACTTTTAAAAAACGTTTAAAACCCTCACTACCAGAACTATTATTATTACTTGCCTTATTTGTAGGGGAAATAACTTCTTTTTCAGGCAAAAAAACTACCTCAAAAATGAAACTTTGGTTTTTCGTGCAGATAAGTATTCCATAAAGACTATTTATTCTTTTGTTTAATTTTTTTAAAGGAGAGTGAGGATCCAAATTATAACGGCGATTAGGAGGGGATTCCAGAAATTATCTCCCAAAAAAACGTTTTTAGGTTTTTCAGAAAGGATCATATCAGTTAGTGGGATAACTAATGAGCCTAAAATGACTGCTATAAGTGTTAAGTCATCGTAAAACTGCATCAAAAGCCATCCTACAATAAAAGCGGTTGAAGCCCCGAAGATTGCTCCTTCTATGGTCTTTTTTTGTGTAAAAGGTAACTGGTGTCTGCCAAGACTGATTCCCCCCAAAGCGGCAAAAGCATCGCCAGCCCCTGCCATTATCACCGCTGCAACAACCACATATTCCTCAAACAAAATAATACAAATGAAGACGGACGAAAAAAAAGCTACATAATTAGCTATTTTATCTTGTTCCTCTTCCCTTGCAAATCGATTAAAAAAGAAATTTTCATCATGCAAACGCCAATACTCAAGAAAAGCAATACAAAACAAACCAAAAACTGCTAAAGTTAAAAGGAGGGTCCGTCCAAAAAGCCAGTACAGGAAAGGCAAAAAGAAAACACCGCTATGAAACGCTTTTCTTTTAGCCTCAAACTTTAAACATTCACGTTTAAAGGAAGATTCTTTATCGTTTTTTTGGCTCAAAAACTACTCACCAATAATACTTTAATCACTTCATGCCCACCACAAAGCTTACCCTTAAAAGCCTTCATGGATATTTTACTTTTTTGACGATCAATTTTATAAGAAAGTTTACTTTTAACCTCGATTATTTTGCTTCTTTCTAAAAGTGAAAAGTCCCAAACTATTTCAAAGTCATATGGAGCTTTTTCCTCCTCAGATACCATCTCAAGCCTATTCTCTCCTTGAAAAAACTCAACTTCAGCACGGATTTTGAAATGTAAACAAGGACGCTCAAAATCTCCCTCAAGAAAGGATAAGCTCACATCCTCAACTACTAACCTTTTCTTCAAACCATTAACCATAAAAATATCCTGATCCAAAAAAAGCTGCATATTATTTTTAATAAACTCTAATTCGCCATTTAAAACCCCCATCTCCAATAAGCCATGATAGACCCTTGAAGGATCATGATAGAAATAGGTTAAATCCTCTAATATTTTCTCAGGGTATACGACAAATTCTGCCTTGGCATAAACAGGAATCTCTTCACTAGAATTCATAAAAAAGCGACCCTATAAGATGTGATAAGAAAGTAAAAAAATGTCTTACTGCCTAAAATTTTATCACAATCTATTTTAATCTATTTTTAAGTTCTTTTAACAAGGGTATCTCTTCTAATTTCTTCTCATCAAGCATGGACCAAATTATCTTTGGATCCCCCTTTTCCACTCCAGTTCTTATTATTTGCTTAGGAGTTACTATAATGTCTACTAATAGATCAAAGGGCTCTTTTGGAATCTCTTTATCAACGATCTGAAGCTCATGCACAGTTGTAATTACTGGAGTCTCACGCCGCATTTTTCCTAACTCGCCAAGAATTCCAGCCTCTATCTCGGAATAACCTTCTCCCTTTCCCAAACGTATACCTTGTTTTGTCACCGCTACAGACCCAGTAATTTTAAGATCCAGTGGAGGAAGATCCCACGGTGAAAGGTTTATACCATATTTGTAAGAGCCGCGAATAGTTGAAGATTTACCATAGTACTTTTCCGGGATTTTTTGCGGGTCAAGAAGCAAAAATCCTTGCCTTAGACGGGGCGTGGACATTATCAGTTTTTTACCGCTTTTTAACACCGTCTCCCTCACAGGTCTTTGAGGACTATCAGGGTTACAAAAAACAACTTCCGCTCTAATAAATTCAGGCAAACTTTTCACTTTTTCTGCAACGAATTCTGCGCCTAAAAAGTTCGGAATCCTACCATGAACAGGTCTGGGAAAACGAGTAACGTTCTTCTCTTCAAGGATACGCCACACATCCTCTCTTATATTGGCTTTTAACCCTTTTAAATCCAAAAACTTAACGCCCCACAAATACAACTTTATCTTTTAAAATTGTAAGATGGTTGTAGTACTACCATTCTATGTTCTTCTAAAACCCTCTCTAGTTACATAAATTTTTATCATATAATGATTTAATTTTAACTAAGAGATTTATTTTAGCCCACCATTTTATGTTCTTCCAGAACCTCGTCTAGTTGCATAAATTTTTAAAATTGAAGGATCTATTTTATCTAATTAGATGAGGGACTTAGATGGCTAAAAGTAAAGAAAAAAAGGTTTATAGATATAGTCGGAGAAGAGAAATGGGTAAGATTAAGCCTCTAAACTTGATTATTATAGGAAAAGACGGAAAGTGTCTTTTTTCCCGCAACTTTTCTGAATTTGAAGGGGACAAAGAGATAGACCCCGACTTGGTAAGCGCTTTTCTTGCAGCTTTTTCTTCTCAAGCAGCACGAGTTTTTAAAGCAAGAGTATTCACGCCGCCGATAGACAGGCTTTCCGGCGGCGATACAAGCTACATATTCGAATGGGGGGAGAAAGTCTTTGTAGCTTCCGCAATAAAAGATGCTTCAGAAGAAGAATTCGGTCTCTCAATCGAAAAGTTACGCGAAAAATTACGGGAGTTTATTATTCTTATAGAGGAAAAATTTTCCGACTTTATCGAAAATATTTACGTGGATGATTTCATCATAAAGAGCCTTGAAGAGCTAACTAAAGAGATGTTTAGTGAATATATGCTGAAAAAAGAGAGAATAGACCCTTCAGCTGAAGCAATTGAAGGAGATAAAGAAAAACTTTTCTTCGGCTGGGCGGGCCCTTCAAGTTATGACTACTACCAACAGATAAGTATACTAAAAACATTTCTTGAAAAGAACAATATAACTAAAGAAAACGCCGCAAAACTCATGAAATTAATGAAAACACCAAAAAACTTAGGAAAATTGATAAAAGATGCAGGAAAAATTGGATTTAAAACAGAAAATCTGGAAAAATTCCTACTTTTTCTTTATAAAAGAACCATAATTAACGTATATCGTATATCGTAAATCATATAAACATGTGATTTTAATTTTTTGATTTTTTAATTGCGTTGTTTTTTGACCGGTTTCTTATTTGAGCACGCCTGAAGAAGTCAATGGTTGAGTCTTTTGTAAGGGAGCGCATAATAGCCTTTGGGTCTATTCCCCACCGATCCAAGGTGAAGCTTGACCGGTAAAAAAGTTCTTGTATTTTATACCAAAGCTTTGAAAAGGATCGGCTGGGTATAGAAAAATCATCATACTTTTTTATCTTACCAAATATTTTACAGTTACGCCACTCTTTTTTAGAGGAGCGTTTCATAGCCATTCTTATATGATCAACCTCTAAGGGGTTTACTCCTAAAATTTTGCAACAAACTATGTCGTTTAATAAAGCGTTATTAGTGCCAATTACTAGGTTGGTTTTTCTTGCTAGACCCATAGTGGGTCCAAAGCCTTCCATGGCTGTGATGCCGTCCACTATCACTAAGGAAGAGGGGAAACGTTCGTTTAACGCTACGATGGTTTCGTCCAAACCCAAAGCATGACCTTTCCATTTTTCTTTATCCGGTAAAAGCCCATAAAGGTTTTTCATGGCTAAAGAAACACGAGTAGCTGCATGGCTCTTAAGTTTTGGAACATTTACAAGAAAGTCTGTCTCTAAAACGGGTTTAGGTAAATAAAAAACATGGTCCCCCCAAAGTCGTATAGGGGCTCTTTTACATTGATTTAGATCAAAGAATGTTGCTCCCTCTTCTTCTGCCAGTTCATAAATCCCGATATCCTTAAAAAAACAAGCATTGTATTGGTGAGCCCCCACCTCACCAATAGTTACCTCAAATCCCCTATCAACAAGCAAACGAACAACAAACCTTAAAAGATCAAGGTTAACCGTCGCTCCAGTATGTGAAGCCTCAGGACAAAAAAGATTAGGTTTAACAAGGACCCTTTTACCACCGTCAAAAGATTGAAAAAAGTTGCAGGCCTCCATTATTTCCGAAACCGTTTCGATACTGGGCCTATCACTATTATGAATATGTACTATATGCTGTTCCTTGTTTGACATATACTTTACCACCACAAAATAATTTAATGATATTATTAGATTAAAAATTCAACGCCCAGCAAAAACCAAGTAACCCAAAAAAAACAAATTAACTAAAAACGATCTAAGTTAAAAACATATAGGTTACAAAAAAACAAAACCATTTACTAAAGAACTTAAATATAAGCTATA
>JAEOSI010000274.1 GCA_016840425.1 Candidatus Wukongarchaeum yapensis | reverse complement strand
ATTTGAAGGGCTAAAATTTTATAAAGGCATTCATTGCAGGGGTTTAAGGGGTCAAGAATTTTTAATCGATCTAGCGTTTCCATCGTGTCTTTATATTGTTTTGTTGTTACGGTTTTTCCTAAAATTTTTATAGGAATTTTTTTAGAGAAACAGTAAATTAAGCTGTCACTTTTGTTTGATATCACTCTGTCGAAACAGATACCTTTCAGCTCTTCTTTGGATTTATCCCCAAGTTCTTTTAAAAAAGGAGAATTTTTTGAAGGGATGGACGGTAACTTGATGAAAATAACTGTGGGAGAGCCGAGATCAAGCATACAAAAATATGTATCTCTTATTTTGCGTAAAAGCGGGCAGATCTCGAAGACTTCCCCTAAATCTTTGCTTATTTTTTCGGTCTTATTGGTTGTCATCAAGTAATATTTTTTTTCTTAATTGTTAATTGTTATGGTTTTCTATGATTTTTATTTTAATTAATTTGATTTTTATTTGATTTATTTAAAAAGTCTTTTAAAGGTAAAGCCATTTCCCACGCTTCTTCGTTGATTAAATAAGTGTTTTTCCCGATTTTGGCAAGGTCTTCTATTTTGAAAAGCTTCCAAGTTTTTAATCTTTTCAACTTTGCGAGAATAAACCCTAATGCAGAAAAATAGTCCGCGAATATTTTCACAGGCTGAACATCTGACTCTTTTAAACGAATAGGGAAGCTTGAGACGTCTTTCATTTCACAAACAAGGCGAATATGCCCGTTACCTGCAATAAAGTCCGGTCGGCATTCTCCTTTTTTCCCGCCCCCGCTCGTGGGAAAAGGTATTACCTTGAAATTCGCATTTTCAAACTTTTTAAAGACACGATATTTGTAGTGATCTTTTACCAAAATTTGGTTCCCCAAAAATGATTTTAAGATTTTTAAACGTTTAATTAATAGTCAGTTTTATCTTTTTTATCCAATTTGTTTAAGTTTTTAAGTTAGTCTATTGATCTTATTATTTCGCTTTTTGTAACTCTTAATGTTTTGAAAAACTCTTCTTTTTCTCGGTTTCGTCTTTTTACCTCGTTCCACATTGATACAAATAACAATAAAAGTAGAATTAAGATTACTATTGATGGAAGCCAAACTTTACTCAACTCGCTTATATAAGTTGCTATGAAGTATATGGCAAAAATTCCGACAGGAACTGTGAAAAGCCAAAGTAGGGCAAAATTACGCATCAAGTCACAGTAACAAGGAAAACAAACTTTTCTTTCCCTGTAGAAAGAACGAGGAAAACTCGTGACATAGGAAGTTATACACTCCTCGCATATTGGAGCACCACATTCCGTGCATTTCTCTATTGATTCTTTGTGGGGGTGGTATCTACAAAAATTGATGGTATCTAAGGACAAGACTTTCCCACCTTTTAACTAAAAATAATGAAGAGACAGGAGGTATCTGGGGTTATTCAACTAATAGTGTTATGGGTTATAAGATTTTTTCCCGTTAAAAATATGCTAAAACGGTTGAAGATGATAAAAATCATTTAAAAACTAAAAAACTTTTATAAAAAAAATTTATAGGGAAAATAAGAGAGATTGTGGCTAATAGAGAGCAAGCAAATTTATTTCTACGTTTATTACGAAACTCTTTTAAATTTGTTATTTAATTTAAAATTATTAAAACTTCTGGAGATAAAATAGTTTTGTTTTCTTCGAGGTAGTGGTTTATGGAAATCCCAATACGCTGTTTTACTTGTGGCAACTTAATCGCAGATAAATTCGAAGAGTTTGCTAAACGGGTAAAGAAGGGGGAAGACCCCGGCAAAATTTTGGACGATTTAGGGCTTAAGAGATATTGCTGTAGAACTATGATAATAACACATATTGAAATTATCGGCGAGATAAGTCGTTTCTAGCGTTTTAAACATCAGTTTTTGGTTAAAAATATACCAATTAATATAATTAAAAGTAGTAAAAGGAGTTATAATAGAGCTATTTAGGGGTTCTTTTGAATGGCTTATACAGAAGAAGATAGAGTAACCGAAACTATTGAAGAAGAAGAAGCGATGCTAATGAGCAAGGAAGAATACCTGTCGCATGGAGTTCATATTGGCACTAGAATAGCA
>JAEOSI010000086.1 GCA_016840425.1 Candidatus Wukongarchaeum yapensis | reverse complement strand
CCCAGAAAAGGCTAGACCATCACCTTCAAGCTTAGGTATCAACATCTTTGAAACAGTCAAAAAACAAGGATTCTACATAGAAACACTAAAAAAGAAAACTGAAGAACAAAACTGGTACTCGATCGTTCTCATAGATTAAAAACATTAGAACCCTATTTTATCTCTCCTCTCTCCTTTGTCTAGAAATTTTTTGCAAAACAGGAAGATAAAAGTATTATTTTTTTATTTCTGTTTCTTTTTCCTCTTTTTATTCTATCTTTTTCTTATTCTTTTATTAAGACCGCGTTTATTTGTCCATCTTGTCCAGGTCTACTTGTCACCTTTGCCCTCCCTTTCTCCGTATTTACTATAGCTCCCTTTGTTATGATTTTTCTCCGAGCGTAATCTTTATCCGCTGGATTATCTTCAACGTCTAATATTTTTATTCGCTCAGTTTTATGAGTTCTTGGATCTGTTAAGTTCGCGTATTCTGCACGCACTAAGTTGATTTTTATGTTACCTCCCCTGCCCCATACTTTTTTCTTTTTTTCTGGACCTATTATGGTGTCTATTGGTTCTCTTCCTAACTCGGACTTTCTCTTCGTTCTATGCGTCCTTTTACGTCCTCCCGATTTTTTTCTTAACGATCTTCCTTGATATCGCATTTCATCTCCAACCTCAAGAATATCTAAACGTGTTTATGTGCGTTTGATCTTGTTTTCATAACTTTTTTATAAAAATTGGAAAGGTTATTTAAAAGGTTTTGTCTTTTGTCTTTTAGTTTTTTGTGCCAGGTTTTTGTTTTTCCCAGTTTTTGGCGGTGTTTTTAATGGTGATTATTAAAGATGATGATGTTGTGGAATTGGCCCATGGCGCGGGAGGGAAAGTTATGGACAGCTTGATTAAAAATTTTGTCCTTGAAAGCTTTGTTAAGCGTTCGATTTCTAAATCTATTCCTTTTTTGGGAGAAGGTGTTGGTTTAGAAGCTTTAGAGGATGGTGGTAGTTTCCAGGTTGGGGATTTTGAAATCGTAGTAAGTATCGACGGTCATACTGTAAAACCTGTCTTTTTTCCAGGGGGAGATTTAGGGCGTTTAGCTGTATCTGGGACAGTTAATGATGTGGCGGTTATGGGGGCTGAACCCCTAGTTTTAGCTTGCAGCGTGATCGTTGAGGAAGGCTATCCCCTAAAGGATCTTAAACGTATACTTGACTCGGCTAACGCTACGACAGAAGAAGCGGACATAGTGATCCTTACAGGAGATACTAAAGTAATGCCACGAAGAGAACTTGATGAGATCGTTTTTACTACTGCTGGGATTGGCATAGTGGAATCAGGAAAAATAGTGCGAAATTCCGGCCTCAAAGCAGGTGACACTATCATCATATCGGGCACGATTGGAGACCATGGTGTCGCGCTTTTAGCTGCACGGGAAGGGTTAGAGTTTACCACAAGCCTTGTTTCAGATGTTGCACCTCTATCAGGGTTAATAAGAGAAATACGCAATTTAGGGCAAATAACCGCCATGAAGGATCCCACAAGGGGTGGTGTTTCTTCAGCGCTAAACGATTTAGCTCAGAGTTCTAAAGCGAGCATTTGGATAAGAGAAGAATCTTTACCTTTTAAAAAAGAGGTTAAAGCTGCGGCAGAAATGCTTGGAATAGACCCCTTGGAAGTAACATGTGAAGGAAAGATCATAATAGGGTGCAAAGCAGAAAAAGCAGAAGAAATATTAGATACCCTAAAAAAGAACAAATATGGAAAAGATGCAGCCATTATAGGCACGGTAAAACCCCCTATATCAGGAAAACCTTTAGTAGTCATGGAAACCTCTGTCGGAGGAAAAAGAGTTGTAGAAAAACCAATCGGAGAGCCAATTCCTCGCGTGTGTTGAAAAACTTGTATTTATTCGATCCTGAAGTTTTTTCGAGTAAGTTCTTTAGCTCGAATTTTCGAACTGATTAATTTTTTGAGCTGTTTGAGATGAATAACACTTCTTTCGACCACTTAGTAATGAACTGCAAAAAGGCCTTGGTTGTAGGTATTGGTGGTGGAGGGGATGTTATAGGGAGCATCCCTACCGTCTATTACATCAAAAACATTTTAGGAAAAGAGGTTATTTTGGGTTCCCTTACTTGGGAGCGCTGGTTTCTGGATCCCTTACCTGGCCCTAGGTCGTTGGAAGAGCTTGAAGATGTTGAGATACTCTCATGTAGCACTGGTCTTGCTTCCTCTTCGACTCAGATTCGTGGAAGAAACTTTTTACAAGCCTCATATGTTGTCGAAGTTTTAAATGAAAAAGTATTGCTTATTGATATCACGGGGGGAGTAGTAAACGTTTTAAAAGGACTATTAGACACGTTGAAACAGTTAAATATTGACTTAGTTGTCGGCATCGATGTTGGAGGAGATGTTATCGCTCGAGGGAAAGAGCCGGGACTAAGAAGCCCCCTTGCAGACAGCTTAATGTTAGCGATTTTAGCGAAATTAAAAACCGACTATAAAATACCTTCTGTTGTAGGTTTTTTCGGTTTTGGAAGCGATGGAGAGTTGAAACAAGAAGAGCTTTTAAAATACCTCTCCGAGATAGCTGCTAAGGGAGGATATCTTGGAGCAAAAGGACTAAGCTTTGAAGAGGTTGAATTAATGGAAAAAATAATGATCAAAGCAAAAACAGAAGCAAGCAAGATCCCTGTAGACGCTTTCAAAGGAGTTTTCGGAGAAAGAGCAATTAGAAAAGGTAAACGCCACGTTTTTCAATCCATTTTATCCACATTAACTTTCTACCTTGACCCCCGAGTTGTTTTTGAATTAAGCCCTCTAGCTCAAGCACTAAAAGACTCTAATTCCCTAAAAAAAGCAAACGAACAATTGCATAAAATAGGTATCAAGATGACAGAACTTGATTACGAGATCGAATTGGAAAAACAGAAAAAGTAAAAAAGAAAAAAACTTTTCATGATTCAAACTTTATGTATTCTTCTTTTACTCCCTTTTTATCTATGATTAACAAATCCACACCATTACCACTTTGGGAATCACGCTTTAAGGCTGCAATCATAGCCCTTACAGCCAAATCCTTTGCCTCTTTTAAGGATAAATCTTCATTATATTCATCTTCTAGAACACCCATGGCTATGGGAGCTCCAGACCCCGTAGTAGTATACCTGTCGGGTATCAAAGAGCCTATAGGATCAAGAACAAAGATCTTTGAACCTTCCGGTTCGAAGCCCCCGATTATTACTTCGGTAAAGTAAGGGAAAAACCTACGGTTAAACATTATATTACTCATCAATTTTGCAGCAGCTTCTACGGGTAGTTGTCTTTCGTTGTCTAACATGAAGAGGCTTGCTTGGGCTCCTATTAGTTTTGCGAGAATGGTCATATCCGATATAAGGCCAGCACAAGCCACTCCCAAATATTCGTTTATTTTGAACACTTTTTTAGCGCTTTTACTTTGGACAAGGTGACCTAGTGTATATCTTTTTTCAGCAGCTAATACGACTCCCTCTTTAAATGCTATTCCAACAGCCGTTGCTCCACCAAAAAACGCCAGTTTAACTCACCACCATAAAACAAATACAAAAAAACAAATATATAATTGTACAATTATGACCTAAATTCAAACTATGCATGAAAATTTAAAAATTTTGGGCATGTATTAGTTTTATATTCTTCGTTGACATGTTATTTAAACAATTTGAAACAGATAATTTATATCAGCTTATGAGAAGTTTTCACTTTGAGTATTATTTGTTATCGGAAACATGGTTCTCTCTTTTGTAGGTGCCTTTCATGTCTTTTATTGAAAAATTAAAACCATTAGCAAAAAAAGTAGAAGAAGAAATCCGTCTTTATTTTGATGAAATCATCGAGCATGTTAAACCCTTAGGAGAGTTTCCCCTACGTTACTATTCTGATACCGGGGATTATATTTTGAGGGGCGGTAAACGGCTTAGGCCTTCCTTAGCCTTAGTGGCATATGATACGGTTAAAGGAAGTGAAAAGGAGGGAAAGGGAAACATTACGCGGGCCAGTTTGCCTTTAGAGTTTCTTCATAACGCAAGTCTTCTCCACGATGATGTCATCGATCTTGACGAACTAAGATGGGGCAAAAAAACGTTCCACGTCCAGTACAAGGATTGGCATATAAAACATGCTAATGATTTGCTTTTTAAGGATCCTGTCCATTTCGGCGTTAGTATGGCTATTCTTGCAGGCGATCTTGTTTGGAGTTTGGGTCTAAACGCGTTCTTCACTTCAGGCTTTAAAGGAGACGCTCTTATAAAAGCAGTAAATTATTTCAACACCGCGTATAATGAAATTATCGATGGTATCATTTTAGAGCTTGACTTGACATGTAGAGAAACAGAGGTTACCGAAAAAGGCTACTTTGAAGTTATCCGTTTAAAAACAGCAGTACTTTTCGAAAAAGCTTGTCTTATAGGCGCCATTTTAGGCAGCGGTACTGAGAAGCAAATAGAAGCTTTAAGTAATTACGCGATAGCTATGGGGAAAGCGTTTCAGATACGTGACGACATTCTTGGAAGTTTCGGAGTAGTAGAAACCATGGGTAAAGGTGCAGACAGTGATATAAAAACAAATAAGAAAACGATTCTCATAATCAAAACTCTTCAAGAAGCTTCAAAGGATCAGAAAAAAATATTAGGACAAGTTCTAGGAAAACAAAACTCTACCCCTGAAGAGATCGATATGATTCGGGACATAATGCGGGAAACTGATGCTCTCGAATATGCTGAGAAAAAGGCTGAGGAATTCGTAAAAATAGCAAAAACAAGCCTCGAAGAAGCAGAACCTCCCCTCGAAAAAAAAGCGATGGACTGGCTTATTGAACTTGTAAATTTCGTTGTAGAGCGTGCCTATTAACAAAAAAGGGTGTGAAGATATGATTTTTGCTGAAATATTAGCTGTAGGAAACGAGCTTCTCATAGGAGAGGTATTGGACACAAACACAAACTATTTAGCCAAACATTTAACAGCTATGGGTGTGATGGTTCTTAAAGCAACCATTTGTCGAGATGATATCGATGAAATAAGCTCTATTTTAGATAATATCATCGGGCGAGTGACTTTTCCTGGACCACCTGACTTTATCATAATTACGGGTGGATTAGGACCCACTTTTGACGACCTTACATTGGAGGGAGTAGCAAAGGCCACAGGAAAGGATCTTGAGGAAAATGAAGAAGCGCTAAAAATGATAAAAGAAAAGTATAAACTTTTAGGAGAAAAACTCACTCGCCATAGACAAAAAATGTCTATGCTCCCAAAAGATGCTATACCCTTATCTAACCCTGTTGGAGTAGCCCCTGGAGTAATGTTAAAACCTGGGAGAGTCACAATAATTTGTCTTCCTGGTGTTCCAGCGGAGATGAAAGCCATTTTCGAAGAAAGTGTTTCGAAACTCATATGCGATAAGGATGAAGTTACAAGCTTTATAGAAGCACATATTAACATTATAGGCGTCATGGAAAGTTCCCTTGCCCCACAAATAGAAGCATTAATGGAGGAGTTTCCTGATATCTGGATAAAAAGTCACCCTATGGGGTTAGAAGGATTAAGGTCTTTCATAAGAGTGCATATCACGGGCATGGGAGTCCCAGAAACTCTAATTAAAACTATAGAGGAGGTTCAAAAAGAGTTAGCATTACGAGTAGAAGAGCTTGGAGGCGAATGCGAAATAATCCCCATAAAAATCGATAAAACCATCAGAAAAACAGAAAATAATATTAAAAATAAAAATTAAAACCAAAAAGCCACTTATTAAAAATTTAAACTTTTAGTTTAGTTTTTGTGTTTTTAGGTAATCAATCTCCCAATCCTCGTTTATTTATTATCCACATTCTTAATCATCTTATATGATATAACAATAAAATTCCTAAAGATTAAATAAGCCTTTTTATCGGGCGGAGTTTGGATAAAATTGACTTATTTCGCTTTTATAATAGGTACTGCTGGTTCAGGGAAAACAGCTTTAACCACGGCTTTTCGTGAATATCTCCAACAAATAGATCTAGACGTTATAGCTGTAAACTTAGATCCAGGCGTCCGAGTTGTTCCTTATTCTACCGAGATCGATGTAAGAGATTGGATAGATTATGAGAAAGTAATGCTTGACTACGAACTAGGACCTAATGCTGCTTTAGTGGCGAGTACAGACCTTATAGGCACCCATGTGTTTGATATTAAAAAGGAGATTGATGACTTTAACGCAGACATTGTTCTTGTTGACACGCCAGGTCAAATGGAACTTTTCGCTTTTAGAGAAACAGGTCCCATAATAGTCAATGATCTATCCTCGGAAAAATCTGCTTTAATTTTTTTAATCGATCCTTTTCTATCAAAAGATCCTTCAGGATATATCTCAGTTCTATTCCTTTCTTTAAGCGTGCAATGCAGGTTTAATATTCCTAATCTCCATGTTTTATCAAAGAGTGACTTGTTGCTTGATGAGGATATTGACCGGATTATTTCTTGGGGCGAATCGCCTGAACTCCTCATAACGGCTTTAGAAGAGGGAACAAAAGGCCTACTGAGGATCACAAGTGAGGAACTTTTAAGCGTCATAGAAAACGTTTACACGGCCTATGCACAACCAATACCAGTGTCAAACAAAACATGGGAGGGTCTAGACATTCTTTATGGAGAACTTTCTAGGATTTGGAGTGGGGGAATGAACTACATAACTGATGAGTGAATTGTCAGCCATTATGGAGAGGACTGGTTTATTTTAGAATCTATATACTCTGTTAAGGTTATAAAAGCTAATAGTACGTGTTCTTTTTTAACTTTTTTTTGTTTTGGGTCTTTTTTTGCTTTAGCAAAGGCTATAAGGGTTAAAAAGCTTGAAAAATGGGTTGCAATATTCGCATATTTTAAGAGATAATTTTCCCGACCGCTCTTTATAAGCAAAAATTCTTCAAAACGTTTCTTAAAACTTTTAACGGTTTTAGCTGCCTCAATTTCCGGCTTAAGATCATTTACAGGATCTCTTAAAAAATCCGTGACTTCTTTCTCAGATCGATCAAGGAGAAACATTAACTTTTCAAGCGCTTTTTTTACAGATTCATCCTTCCCATTAATACCACAATCATCAGATAATTTTTCCATCTTTAATATCATTTCTAACGCTGAAATAAGAAGGTTTAAGCTTGTTCCAAAAGCCTTAAAATAAGGAAAACTTAATCTTACTGCCTTCTCATCCTGCCCGAAAATTTTTTCTCCTGATATTAAAGGAATTAAACAAGGCTCGTTCCCAATTAAAATTTTCAAAGCTTCTTCTTTACTCAAAGTGTAAAGTCCATACAAACATCTAAGCTCCAACGGTGTTAACTTAAACAAAAGAAAATGTATAATCTCCCTACCAGTTAACACATCCGACTCTTCAACAATATTTCTACTCATGTTTTTAGCCAAAGTTATAGCTAAAATACCCATACTTCTAACAACTCTCCTCACAATATTTTCCATATCTTCTTTCGAAAACTTACATCCTTTAAGAAAATCTGAGAGCTGTTCTTCAAGGAAAATCATGCGCGCCTTTGCAGGCTTAGAAAAAGTCACAAAAGAAATCTCTCCAAGATCCAAAATAGTTCGAAACTTAGGCAGACCAAACTGAAAAGCTTTTTCTCGCAGAATCTCTTCAACATTCCCCGAAGTTAATAAATACAACGTACAATAAACGCCGGTAACTATATCCTCAAACACCACCCCTCCTTCTTCCCTACCGTTTTTTTTATATGCACTAGCCGTAGCCAACAACAAGATAAAGCTTTTAAGATAATTGCATAATTTTTTATCAAATCCAAGCTCAATTAAATTTTCAAAGAACCCTCTAAGGAAAGTCACGCTCTCTTCAGAAACGGGAGCAATCAAGGCACGATAAACGTTTTTTTGAGACCTTTGCTTTAACAATATATCTAACACCTTTTTCCCCACTTCTTGATTTTAGGAGCAATAGTAATGTTTTAATATATCTAATCTATAGATGGCGTGACAAAAAAATATAACCACGCGAGCCAATTTAACCATAGGTGTTATCCAAGTAAGATTTTTAAAAAAGAGATTATTGAAAATAAAATAAAATAAAAACTTCTATCATATCACAATTTCTATTTTTACTTCCCATAGGCTTAAATTTTTTTAAAATCAACCCTTAACTATAAAATTCTTAAAAAAGAAAACAATAGGAGATAGATAATAAAACAAGGTAAAAGGTGAAATATTTGGAAAGTGGTAATGCAGGAGCTGGTGTAAAAACAATTTACGAGGATGAGGAGA
Organism: Candidatus Wukongarchaeum yapensis; assembly: GCA_016840425.1. Taxonomy (GTDB): domain Archaea; phylum Asgardarchaeota; class Wukongarchaeia; order Wukongarchaeales; family Wukongarchaeaceae; genus Wukongarchaeum; species Wukongarchaeum yapensis. Next base: position 172 of record JAEOSI010000086.1, on the reverse strand, counting down.
AACTAATTGAAAAAAAAGTTGAAGAGTTGGTAAAACTACGGGATAATGCTTTAAAAGAAGCAGAAGAATGGGCTAAAAAAAGAGATTTTTTAAATCAAAAATCTTCAAAACTAAGCACTACAATACGTGAAGAGAAAGAAAAAAAGGAAGAAGCCCTTACAGAAGTCGCTTC
>JAEOSI010000085.1 GCA_016840425.1 Candidatus Wukongarchaeum yapensis | reverse complement strand
GGAGTTTTTGATGGATTTGGGGTCTTTTATTGTTTCTTTTGATGAAGTGAAGGTTGATGTTTCTCGTTTTTTTGATTTGTCTCATGTGATTGAGAATGGTATGCCTGTTTATCCAGGTGATCCTGAGCCTTCTGTTGAGAGGGTGGCGAGTCTTGATGAGGAGGGTGTTAATTTGACGAGGCTTGTTATGGGGTCTCATGTGGGCACTCATATTGATGCACCTATTCATTTTGTTGAGGGTGGTTCTTCTTTGGATGAGATTCCGCTTTCCACTTTGATGGGAGAGGGTGTGGTTCTGGATCTGAGTTACAGGGAAGTGGGGACTGGACTTTCTTGGGAGGATTTTGAGAAATTTTCTTCTTTGGTGAAAGAAGGGGATATTGTGCTTATTTATACGGGCACAAGTGATCATTGGGGAGAGGAGGGATGGGATTATAGAAGATTTACTTATATTGAGGATTCTGGGGCCATGTGGCTTTTGGAGAAGGATGTTAAGATGGTGGGTATTGATTGTATGAGTGTTGAGAAGTTTGGGTTTTCTGAACCTGTTGTTCATCGTTTGTTGCTTGGAAGTGGTGTGCCCTTGATTGAGTCGCTTTCGAAAGTGATGGGAGAGTTGGTGGGTAATAGGGTGTTTGTTATCTGTTTACCTTTAAAGCTTAAAGGTGTTGATGGAGGACCTGCCCGCGTTATAGCATGTCTTATAGAGCAATAAATAAAAAAAGGGTTTTTTTGATTTTTTTAGAAGAGGAAGTTTCTTTCGATGTATCCTCCTTTTGCTGCACTTGCGGCTGTTTTTGAGTAGAGTGATAATAGGCCGTTTTTTGGGATTAGTTCTTCTGGTAGGGTCCATTTTTCTAAGCGGTTTTTTAGGGTTTGTGTTATCTCTTCTTCTGTTTGTTTTTCTCCTTTTGTGCCTGTGATGTTTAGGGTTCTTTTCGAGATGTTTATGCTGATCATATCTCCTTCTTCTATGACGGCTATGGGGCCTCCTGCCATGGCTTCTGGGGAGGCGTGTCCTATGCATGGGCCTCTGCTTGCTCCTGAGAATCTACCGTCGGTTATTAGGGCTGTTGTTTTGCTTAGTTTTTCGCTGCTTGCTATGGCTTCTGTTACGTAGTATTGTTCTGGGCATCCTCTTCTTGGACCTTCGTATCGGATTATCATTATGTCTCCTGTCTCTATTTCTCCCGAGAATACGGCGTTTATTGCAGCTTCTTGTCCGTCGAAGGGTTTGGCTGTTCCTTCGAAGACGAACATTGAGGTGTCTAGGGCTGAAATTTTTATCACCGAGCCTTCGGGGGCAAGGTTTCCTTTTAGGATGGCTATGGCGCCTGTTTCGGTTAGGGGGTTGTTTATAGGTCTTATGACATTTTCTGTTTTTAGCTTGTAGTTTGTGAGGTATCTTTCCATTTTTTGGAAGTATCTTTGTTTTTCCAGTTCTTCGAGGTTTTCTTTCACGGTTTTTCCTGTGGCTGTTAGGGCGTCCATGTGGAGGTGGTTTTCTAACTCTTTTATTACTCTTTGGACGCCTCCTGCGTACCAGAAGGCGGGGATGGGGTGGAAGCCTGTTGGTCTGCAGTTTACTATGAAGGGTATTTTTCTGTGGAGTCTGTCGAAGTCTTCTATGGTGATTTTTACGCCTGCTTCTTTTGCGATGACTGGGAGGTGTAGGAGAGTGTTTGTTGATCCTGATATTGCGGAGTGGATCATTATCGCGTTTTCGAAGGCTTCTTGGGTGAGAATATGTTTTGCGGTGATGCCGTTTTCTATGAGGTTTATGATCTGTCTTCCTGCTTTTTTTGCAAGGAAAAGGATCTCTTTTTGGTGGGTAGGACAAGAGGCGGAGGTGGGTAAAGCAAGGCCTAAGGCTTCGCTCATTATTTGCATGGTGTGAGCGGTTCCGAGAAAGGCGCAGGTTCCGTAGCATGTGGGGCATGAGCTTTCTCTTAGGAACTCGTATTCTTCTTGGGATATTTCGTCTCTTTTGAGCATGGAGTAGATTGTTCCGACACGTTCGAGGGTCATTGGGCCCATATTTCTTCTCATGTCTGGTCCTTCCGCCATGGAGCCTCCTGGGATGAATATGGTGGGAACTTTGAGGTTTGCTGCTGCCATCATGAAACCTGGGAGGTCTTTATCGCCTCCTGATATTAGGATTAAGGCGTCGTAGTGGCCCATGTGAAAGTGGCCTTCTACTCCAAAAGAGTAGATGTCTCTCATAGGTAGGCTGTAGCGCATTCCTTCGGTTCCTTGAGCTACGCCGTCACAAACATGAGAAAAGAAGTATAGAGAGGGGGCGCCTCCTGCTTCCCAGACACCTTGTTCTGCCTTTTTTACTATTTGGTCGAGGAAATAACTGCACGGGGAGGCATGACCGTAGGCAGATTCTATCATAACCCATGGTTTTTCGAGGTCTTCTTTATCCCACCCTGCTGCCAGTTTTAAGGCGTCTATTTCTGGTCCTTTTTTTCGCATAATTTGACTTTTTAATTTTTCCATTATTAAACCTCACAAAGGAATTTTTTTGATTTAATAAGGTAGGTTTTTATAATCCCTTTATTTTATCCTATTTTTATCCTTTCTTTTTTGTTCTTAATGTTTTTTTATAGCAGGAATGTGGTTTGTTGTGGGTTCAGCAATAAGGGCTAGATTTTTGGTGATTTCTGCTAGTTTATTATGGGGTTCTGCTTTTCCTGCAATAAAATATGGATTGGATTTAGGGCTGAACCCGTTGTTTTTTGTTATTTTTAGGTTTTTAGTGGCGTTTATTGTAGCTTTACCGCTTTTAAAGTTTCTTTTAAGAGGTAGGGGTTTTTTTGAAAGTTTCTCTTTTGTTTTCTTTGTTTTAGGTTTTTTAAACGCTTTAGCTTTTGTTCTCCAGTTTTATGGGATGGAGCTTACTACTGCTGGGAAGTCTGCTTTGCTTATAAATTTTGACATTGTATTTGTCGCCATTATTTCTTACAAGTTTTTAGGGGAGAGCTTCGGGTTGAAAAAGGTTTTAGCGGTTTTTTTAGGGGGTTTTGGAGCGGTTTTTATAACCACTGAAGGAAGGCTTGAAACTGTCAGTTCTAAAACGTTTTTAGGGGACATGATGGTCCTTTCTGCGGGGATTATTTGGGCTGTTTTTATAGTATTGTCTAAAAAATGGCTTGACTATTCGGAGGAAAATGGCTTCGATCAAGGGGGTTTGATAACCAATCTTTGGGTTATAATTATCACGGCATTGTTTCTTTTTCTGTTGCTTCCTTTCACTGACACAGGGGAGGCTTTAGAACTTGGATGGAGGGAGTTTCTTGTTATAGTTTTTTTAGGGTTTTTTTGCACGGTTTTGGCCTTTGGTGCTTGGTATGTGAGTCTTGAAGATATGGAGGCTACTGTTTCTGTGGTCTATCTTCTTTTAAGTATCGTGTTTGCTGTGTTTTTAGCCGCTTTATTTCTTGATGAAAGCATAACCTTTTTCATTGCGAGTGGGGGAAGCCTTATAGGATTTTCTATACTCTTTGTCGTTTTAGAAGATATAGAGAAAAGTAAAGAAGTTTTACCCCACATTGTTTAAAAGCGTAGAGATTCCCCCCTTTCCTTACTTTCTGTTTATTCTAATGTTTGTAAATAGGATTGTGTATTGTTGTGGAAGATGTTATGGGTTTTGATGATGGAGATGGTGGCGGTAATAGAGGGGAGGAGGAGCGTAATTTTTCGGCTTATAGGGCTACGCTATTAGTGTTTTCTGCTAGTTTAATTTGGGGTTCTTCTTTTCCTGCAGTAAAATGGGGGTTGAATTTAGGTTTGGATCCGTTGTTTTTTGTTATTTTTAGGTTTTTAGTGGCGTTTATTGTAGCTTTACCGCTTTTAATTTATCTTTTGAAGGGGAAGGGATTTTTTGAAAGTTTTTCTTCTGCCTTTTTGATTTTAGGTCTTTTAAACGCTTTAGCTTTAATTTTTCAGTTTTATGGTATGGAGCTTACTACCGCTGGGAAGTCTGCTTTACTCATAAATCTCAACGTAGTGTTCGTTGCTATTATCTCTTACAAATTTTTAGGGGAGAGTTTCAGCTTTAAGAAGGTTTTATCAGTTTTTATAGGGGTTTTTGGGGCAATTTTAGTAACCACTGAGGGAAAGCTTGAAACCGTGAGTTCTAAAACGTTTTTAGGGGACATGATGGTTCTTTCTGCAGGCTTTCTCTGGGCTGTTTTTATAATAATGTCTAAAAAATGGCTTGATAATCCAAGAGAAAACAGTTCTGCTCAAGGGGGTTTGATAACCAATCTTTGGGTTATAATTATCACGACATTGTTTCTTCTTTTATTGCTTCCTTTAACCGATACTGGGGATGTTTTAAAACTTGAATGGAAAGAGGTTTGCGTAATAGTTTATTTGGGTCTTTTTTGTACGGTTTTGGCTTTTGGTGCTTGGTATGTAAGTCTTGAGGAGATGGAAGCTACTACCTCTGCTGTTTGGCTTCTTTTAGAGATCGTTTTTGCTGTAATTTTATCCGTTTTGTTACTTAGTGAAAAAATAAGCTTTTTTATTGTGAGTGGGGGAATCCTGATAGGTTCTGCTATACTCTTCATACTCTTAGAAGAGATAGAAAGGAAAAATGAAAAAATTTAACCAGAAAAGGATTCAAAAGGGTGGAATTTATCCCCATTTTTCTTTTGTTTTTTAGTGGGCATACTCTAAGACGTTGCCAAGGATTATTTTCCATATTGGGAGGCTTTGTGAGAGGAGATCATTCCAGAGTCTTGCTATTTCTAGGGCTTGGCTTTGACTCCAGTATAGGGGAGAGTAAGCGATTTCAACTTCTACTTTTCTTTCATCTTCAATGGTTATGAATACGCGGTAGCCTGAGTTTATGAAGCTGCATGAGAAGAACTTTTCTGATTCGCTGAAGATTTCAAGGGGTAGCTCGCCTCCTGCTCCTTTTATGTGTTCTTCTAGGTATTTTCTTATGTGGGATTGGTTTACGTAGACTAGGGCTCGGAGGAACTTTATTGGTGATATCTCTTCAAGGTCTTGTAAACGGAGCTTTTTATTTTTTTCAAAGGGAAAATCCCGAGCTCTTGGCATTTTTAACCTTTCCTATTCTTAAGCTTTTAGCGATTACTTTATAATCTTTTAAAGGTTTTAAAAGCTAAAAGGTTTTTGACTTATTTAGAGAAAGTGTTTGTTTTTATTAGGTGAAGACATTTTGCTGAAAACAGGGAAAAGAGTTCTTTTCGGTGTTTGCGGTATCGGTATGGGGCATAGCAAACGGAGTTTGACTGTGGCGAAATTGTTGAGAAAGTTAGGGTTTGAAGTCACTTTTACAACGTATAATAATGAAAACGCAGAGATTTTGGCCCAACAGGGGTTTGAAGTTTACACGGTTCCCCCTATTTTTTGGGAGGAAGATGTGGAAGGTAACGTAGATATTAGGCGTTCTATAACCAGTATGCCGAGGCTTTTTTACAACTTTCAAAAACAGCTAAGGCTTGAAGCTCAGTATATAAAGCGTGTAAACCCCCATTTCATTATTTCTGATAGTAGACTATCTACTGCTATAACCGCCAAAATTACTAAGAAACCTTACTTTTTGATAAATCATGTTTTCAGGGTTCCTATGCCTAATCCTGATCTTATACCTTTGGGAGCGTATACTAGGGCTTATGAGATTGCTATAATATGGGCTCTATGGAATCTTGCTTGGAAGCATGCCAAGGGTATTTTTGTCCCAGATTTTCCTCCTCCTTATACCTTGTCACCTGTTACTTTGGATGTTCCTTTTAGGATTGAAGATAAGCTGGACTATGTAGGACATGTTGTTGATAAGATTCCAGAGGATTTGCCGACAAAGGATGAGTTGAGGAAAGAACTTGGCTTTGATAGGAATCGACCCTTAATTTTTGTACTGATAAGCGGGAACCCGAAGGTGAAGATCGATCTTGAAAGGAAAATCTTTCACACCATAAAAAATTTTAAACGAGATTATCAGTGGGTTGTTTCCCTTGGAGATCCTTGGAGAGAAAAGCTTTTCGTGGATAAGGGGGATGTTAGGATTTTAGGCTGGTTGGCGTCTCCTTTTGAATATCTTAAGGCTTGTGATTTATTGATAGCGCGTCCAGGGCATAACACAGTGAGCGAGGCAATTGTTTATGGGAAACCTATTTTGGCCATACCTACCAAGGGAAATACTGAGTATGAGAACATAGCTAGAACTGCTGCTAGGCTGGAGATTGCCCGCGTCATATATAGTGAAACGCTGTTAAAACCTGAAAAAGTAAACCCGTTAATAGATGAGTTAATGACAAGCGAAGAGGTGAAAAGGTCCGTAAAAAAAGTTCAAAAAGTTATAGCCAAATATAGCGGGACTAAAATTTTAGTTGAAAAAATATTAGATTTTTTTCGGGGAAGTGGAAGTTGAGTTTCAAGTTCTAGAAAAAATAGTAAAGACCCGCTAAAAAAAGGGGAAGAATTGTTTTTATCAGAGTTCCGGTTCTTTCTTTTTTTCTTAAGGTTGCTTCTCCAGATATTCTATCATTTTCCAGTGCATTATCGTCCATTGAAAATCTATCCATTCTTGCAAGGCTTTCTTTTGCTCAGGGGTTATGCCTTTGAATCTTTCTTGGAGTTTTAAAAACTCGTCAAGAGGTTCCCGTTTTGAAGGATCTTTTAGCCTTTTGCTCGGGCCTGTGAGCCTTATCATTCCCCTTTCTGCTTCAAACAGTATCCAAAACCCTGTTAAAACGGACATTTTTGCAACTCTAATGGTTTTTTCAGGAGGAAAACGCCATCCTGTGGTGCAAGGCGCTAATACGTGAATATAGCGGAAACCTTCGATATCTTTAGCTTCTTTAATCTTCCTTTGAAGATCGTTTAGATAACCTACGGAAGCCGTAGCCATGTAAGGTACTTGGTGGGCAGCCATTATTAACGGCAAATCTTTGGGCCATCCTTCCCTTCCTGTGGGCGTGGTGGTTGTCCAAGCTCCTATAGGTGTTGCCCCGCTCTTTTGTACGCCAGTGTTAGAATAGGCTGAGTTATCATAACAAACATAGACGATATCTTCATTTCTTTCTGCAGCTCCAGAAACTGCGGATAAGCCGATGTCGTAGGTTGCTCCGTCTCCTGCGAAAGCAAGGACAGTGCCTTTTTTGCCCAATACATTTAGAGCATGTCTTATCCCTGAAGCTGCTGAAGCAGCAGAAGCAAAGGGGACATTAAAGGACGGAACATTTGAAGCCGTTCTCGGATAAACGCCTTGAATAACTGAAGCACAGCTGGCAGGAATGACTAGGTAGGTGTCTTTTCCGAGGGCTTTTAGTATGTGTCTTAGGGCAAGGACTGCACTACAACCGGGACATGCAGCGTTTCCTGGGAGAATCCACTCATCAGTTCCGAATTTTTGAACTATTTTACTCATATATAACAACCTCCTCCTCTTTTTCTACCATTCTTAGTGTCTTTTGCATTTCTTCTGCGATAATTTCCGCTGTTACATCTCTTCCCCCAAGACCTATGACTCGTTCCCGTAGGAAAGGTTTGCGCTTTTCGTGATAGAGGGAGGCTTTAATTTCAGAGGCTAGGGCTCCTCCTAAACCGAAACTTAGATTTCTGTCAAGGACTAATATTGCTTTCAAGCCGTTTGAGATGCGTATAATGTCTTCTGCTGGGAAGGGCCTGAAAACACGAACTTTGACGCTTCCTGCTCGGATTCCTTCGTCTCTTAGAAGGTCGACTGCGATTTCTGCTTCTTCTGCCATGGTTCCCATGGAAAAGACTAGAATTTCTGCGTCGTTTGAGCACCTGTACTCTTCTAAAAGTGCACCATGGTTTCGGCCAAATTTTTGTTCAAATTCTCTAGCTGTTTTCCTAATCATTTCTTTTGAATATTCCATGGCTTCGTGCATACTGAATCTGAACTCATCGTAGCAGGTTGGATCTGCGATATTTCCGTAGGTTAGTGGATTGTTACTGTCAAGTTCGTAAGGGGCTCCTGGAGGTCTTGGTGGTAGGAAGTCGTCTACTTCTTCTTGTTCTGGGATGTCTACGGGCATTACAGTGTGACTTAGTATGAACCCGTCTAGGTTTACCATGGCGGGGAGACAAACGTTTACGTCTTCTGCCACTTTGTATGCTTGGATTATTGTGTCTAGAACTTCTTGATTGTTTTTAGCAAAAAACTGAATCCATCCAGAGTCTCGCATGCTTATAGCATCTTGATGGTCCGTCCAAACGCTCCAAGGGGCCGCTAACGCCCTGTTAACTATTGCCATTATTATGGGTAAACGGGCGCCAGCAGCCCAATGCACTCCTTCTGCCATGTATAATAAGCCTTGACTTCCGCTGGCTGTGAAGACTCGGGCTCCAGTAGCCGATGCGCCAATAGCGGCGGAAATGGCTGAATGTTCACTTTCCACCCGGACAAAGGCCGCTTTCAACTCCCCTGATGTACAATAGCTGGCTAAAACCTCGACTATAGAGGTTTGAGGTGTTATAGGGTATGCGGCTATTACTTGTACCCTTGAAAGTTTGGCAGCATAAGATGCTGCATAATTTCCGCGTAATAACTCTATCTTACCCAT
>JAEOSI010000084.1 GCA_016840425.1 Candidatus Wukongarchaeum yapensis | reverse complement strand
CTTCTTTTTCTTGTCTCCTGTTGGTTGATGTAGGGGTTTTTCTACCTCTACCGGCATATAAGCATACCATCTCCTTGAGAGGTCATCATAACTTATCTCTAACCTTCCCTGCTTTTTTCCTTCCCACCTGTTCTTTCCTTTCCACCTAACTTTTAGTCCTAAGGGGAGTTTTAAATAGTTCTCGGAAAGCTTATAACAGTTACACCTTATGAGAATGGTTAAAACCCTTTTCCCCGTTTTCCTGTCTTTCCAGTAGCCTGGAGGAGAAACCTTTCTTATCTGCCTTGGGAGTTTTCCCTCTTTTTTCAACCTTAACAAAGCGAAGAAAGACTTCCAAGCTTCGTTGTTCTTCCTTGTTACTTGTTGGGCTGTTGCAGAGCCTATAATCTTCTTGTATTTGTGGTAGGATTCGTCGGTGTTCCATTCGAAGTTTCGCGAGAAAAAGGACTGTCTTCTCTTATAGTTTATCTCGTTAAACATCCTTGCACAGTTATCGGCTAACTCGAACAGTCTTTGCTCCTGCTCCTTTGCTGGTTTTAACTTGAAGATGTTGGTCCTCTTCATCTCTATTTCCCCTTCTGCTCTTCAATGTATTTTTTAACAACTTCAAGAGTTACAGCCCCGACAGAGGATATAAACTTCGAGTGAGTCCACAAAGTTGGAAGACGCTTTCTCAGAGCTGGAAATTCCTCTCTGAGTTTTCTGGAAGTATATCCCTTAATCTTGTTAACAACTCTAAAAACACCTATCTTTGGATTCACATCCAGCAATAAATGAACGTGGTCTGACATAATCTCCATATCGAGCACTTCATAACCGTATTCTTCCTGGTTTTCAAGAATTAACTCTTTAAGTCTCTTTTCAACACCACCTACAAGTACTGATCTTCTATACTTTGAACAGAATATGACATGATACTGACAACTGTACACCAAATGGTTGCCTGATTTGTATCGTTTGATAGGATTCTCTACCCTCATATAAACAATATATAACGAAATAGCATATAAGTTTTTTGATATATCTCAAATTTATATATACTCCCACCCACCTCCCCTAATTCATCTCAACCCTGAAGGATTTGAGCTTTCTTAGCGACTTTTTGTAAATGGAAACTATTGGTATTAACTCTTTTATTAGCAGATTTATCCAAGGGCGAGTTCAGAGCTCGAAGATTTGATGATGAAACTGAGAGAAAATGGATCGGTGGAAGAGAACTCGGCATAAACATATTACTGGATTGCCTAAAACCAGGAATAAATCCATTAGGACCCGAAAACATTTTGTACATCCTCGTGGGAAATATAAACAAAAGCCCTTAAAATGCCCTCTCCTTCCTTTTTTAATCTTATGTGGACTAAATGTTAGAATTTAATATTTTAGTTTGGTTTGCTTTTTTATTATTGTGTAGTTTAACCTCCTGCAACAGGGGGAAATATGGCTACGATATCGCCATCTTTTAAGGTAGAGTTAACCCCGTCTAAAAACTTTATGTTTCTACCATTAATCATTATATTTACCTTTGGCCTAATATTTCCATTTTCTAAAATTTTGGAGCGAAAATCCTCCCCAAATCTTTGAAACAAACTCTCTAAAAGGTCTATCAGTTTTAGATTCTCTTTGGATCCCGCTTCTAATTGTAACTCTTTTAAGCCCAAAAGATCACGAAAAATTGCAAAAAACTTCACATTAATAGACATAGGGTTTAACCACCAAATAAGAGCATGATTAGCATTATTTCCTAAGTTTATGTTTTCATAAGCGTTTTCAGAATTAATGCCATAATGAATGCTTTAGTGAAGCCTCCTTATAGATGTTGTTTAGTTCATTTTTGTCTAACTAAACCGTAAAGTTTTTTTAAGAACTTTCTTTTTTAGTTACAGGCAGGGTAAATAAACAAAATCTTGTCCTAATTGGCGATGATCTGGATTGGGTACTGTGATATACGATGATCAGTCTCAGGAGATTCGAGCCATCGATGGGGCCTTGATGTAGACAAAGCAGCAAAACAAGCCGCTAGGCACAACTTGGTAGCATGGCGGGCTCCAGAGGATTTTTATACGACGAAGGTACCCGCTCACGTGAGTTCAAATCTCGCAGGCCCCACCACAAAAAACCTGCCCTTTTTTTCCTTTTTTTCTTTCGTAAAAGTCCCTGTTTTTAAATTTAGCAAGATATTGCTTTTTTTTTCTTTTTTCTTTTCTCGCTTTTTTGTCAGGGAGGGTTAAGTTGGATTATTTTATCTTTTAAAAATACCGATATAAATAAAAATGGGGCGTACGTAAGATAAAAGATCTAATCTTGAATTAGGTGTTTTTATGGGCGAATCGAAGACTAAAGAGAAAAACTCGAAGATGAAAGTTGAAGAAGTTGAGGATGCGTCATCTAAAGAACTTCCTTTGACCGAAGCTTTGCGGAGAAAGTTTGGCATTATTGGTCGGGAGGCTGAGATTAGGAGGTGTTTGGCGGCCAAGCTTTCTGGTAAGCATATATTGCTGGAGGGAGATGTTGGAGTGGGTAAGACCACGCTTGCTTTGGCCATTTCTGGGTTCTTTAGGCAGCCTTTATACCGGATTGATGGAGATGAGCAATACCCTTCTTCCAGACTTACAGGGCACTTTGAACCTCCTTTGGTCCTTGAGAAAGGTTTCTGCTACGACAGTTTTATCCCGGGTCCCTTGACGAGTTCTATGAAGGAAGATGGAATTCTGTTTATCAACGAGCTTAACCGTTTACCAGAAGGTACCCAGAATGCTTTGTTGAGCGCTATGGATGAAGGTTTTATGATTATTCCCAAGCTCGGGAAGGTTAGGGCCGGACCTAATTTTTGCGTCATCTCTACTATGAACCCGCGGGAATATGTAGCAGTTTCTCCTTTAAGTGAAGCTATTCGCGATCGTTTCGTTTGGGTAAAACTTGAGCATCAATCTGAAGCAGAAGAGAGACAGATCGTTTGGCTTAGGTCAGGTATGAAGGATGCTGATGTAACAAGTAATGCTGTAGCTATCACTCGGGCTACACGTAATCATCCAGATTTAAGAAGAGGAGCCTCTGTTAGGGGAGCAATAGACATTGCAAGCATTATGCGCCAGTATAAATCAAGGGCTATTGATATTTGGATAGAAGTCTGCATCATGGGCCTTGCAACTAAAATTGAGGTTGAAGACGGCGTTGAAAGAAATGTCGAGAGTATTATTGAGGAAATAGTACACGAAATCCTCGGGAGGAAGAAAAAGGAAAATTTTTGAAGAAAGGGAGGGAAGCAGGTAAGCCCCGAGTTTCAAGAGATAGGCAAGTTTTGCTTGCAGGAAAAGTCGACAATAAAGCTATTTTAGAAGCCGAAATTGTTAAAGGCCGTGTTCCTCAAAAGCTTCGCAGAGTGGTCAATGAGCTTGATTTACCAACTCTCCAGAAATTAACCGAGTTAGCAATTGAGTACAAGAATTTGGAAGCCTTAATGATCTTGGCACGCTCAAGGATTTTTGCCGTTGCACAACCTATATGTACCGCTGACGGTGTTCGGTTGATCTCTGATAAAGCTAGTGAAGGTAGCACCATCCCCGTTGAGATGTGGTATTTATTACGGGGTGTAAGTGCCGCTGCAAAACATAGACCTATTTTTAAGCGTTTAGCAGCCCAGTCTATTTTACGTAGCAGCGGTAGGATAAGCGGTAAGGGTTTGAGGGGTGAAACAATCCATCGTATTCCCTATATCCCTGACATGGTTACAGAGTTCGATGAGTATGCTACTTTGGAAAAGATTTTGGAAAAGGGCAAATTTTCTTCCATTACCTACGAGGATATTGTGGGGATAGAAAGAAAGGAGCGAAAGAAAGTCGGCGCTCTCATGTTGGATACTAGTGGGAGTATGTACGGGGATAAACTTACCAACGCAGCTTTAGCTACAGCGGTTTTAGCACATCATATGCGAAACGATGATTATGCAGTAGTTGTTTTTAATACCAAAGCAAAAACTTTGAAAAAACTCGATGAACAAGTAAATGTTTACACACTTGTGGATAGAGTTTTAGAGATAGAAGCGGCAGGATTTACAAATATAAGAGATGCTTTGGAAAAAGGGTTAAAAGAGCTCAGTAAATCCAAGGAAAAGAATAGATGGGGTATTTTGATATCAGATGGCAATTATAATCGAGGAGGAGAACCTTTTCCCGTAGCCTGTCATTTTCCAAAACTCCACGTGATCACACCGCCTAACCCCTATCCCGCATACGCTCTTCAACGCTCTCCTTATAATGTCCATCCTCAAGGAAGCCATATCGCTAAAAGGTTGGCTAAACTAGGTAGGGGCCGCTATAGAGAGGTTGAAACCTATTCACAGATTCCAAGAGTGCTTTTAGAACTACTGGCAAAAATATAATATCGCCTAATTTAGCTTATAAAATTGTGTGGTTTAAGTTAAAAACCTTAAAGCATAATTAAAATATGATCTGTATTAAAGTTTGTTTTGTTTTTGAGCGGCGGGGGTGACCGAGTCCGGCCAAAAAAGGTTTTTTGGTTTAAGGTGCTGGGTTCAGGACCCAGTGGCGTAGGCCTGCGCGGGTTCGAATCCCGTCCCCCGCATCAATCGTTTTTAGAAGCTTTTTAAAGGAGATGTGTATTTTGGATTTTCCTACTGGTATTTTTCCTCCTGCAAAAGATTTGTTTATAGGCCAGATTAGTGTAGAGTATGAGAGTGTCTGGGTTCGTGTTTTGGGTGCTGTTGTTTCGATGGGTCAGGGTCATTTGGTTTTAGATGATGGTTCTGGGAGTTTGAAGGTTAATGTTTTTGAGGCTCTAGAGGAGGTTGAGTTAATGGATATTGTGAGAGTTATGGGTCGCGTTGATTTGGATCGGGGCGGAGAAGTTGTTTTAACGGCGGTTTCTGTCACTAGATTAGAGAGAGTAGATATGGAGCTTTATAGAAAGATTGTTGAATTAGAGCAGAGTTTATTAAGTGGTGGAACGGAAAATAAAGTGGGATAAGTTCATAAGTTTAGGATTAATTTTTCTATAAGTACTTTTTTTAGGTTTTTGATTATTCTTTCGGGGTGTTTATCTTATGGGCGGCAAGTTTGAAGCGAAACTTTCTGATGCGCGGATCTTTTCCCAGATCGTGGACGCTATCAGCGCGTTAATTGATGAGGGGAATTATTATTTTAGCCCGGATGGTTTGAGTTTCAGGGCAATGGATCCCAGTCACGTTGCCATGGTCGATTTAGAACTTAATAAAGCTTTTTTCGAGGACTACGTTTGCGAAGAGGACTTTGTTCTCGGTGTTAATTTTGATGAACTTTCAAAGATCACTTCCAGAGCAGGTGCTGGCGATGCTTTAACCCTTGAAACAAGCGAAGAGGAAGGGGGAAGGCTTAGAATAAAGCTTATGGGAAAAGCTACCAGAATCTTTACACTACCTATACTAAGTTTAGAATCCGAGGAATTACCCCGCTTAGAGATAGATTTTAACGTTAAAACAAGCCTAGATTCAGACCTATTAAAACAAGCACTAAAAGATGCAGGAATTGCCGGAGAATACGTAGAAATAATCGCTGAAGATAATACTTTAAAAATAGAATCACGAGGAGAAAGACAATCAGCGCAAATATCCTTAGAAAAGGATGGAGAAGGCGTCCATGAATACAACGTTTCTGAAAGCTCAAAATCAATGTATGCCATCGACATGCTCTCAAAAATGATAAAAGCCGCTTCTCTATCCGACGTAGTTACCGTAGAATTTTCTTCAGATATGCCCATGAAATTCTCCTTTGGTCTACCAGGCCAAGGCAAACTAACCTATTTCCTAGCGCCAAGAATTGAAAAATAGGCATTTGCTTCAATGTCTATATTTCTTCTTTTTTTATGTTTAAACTTTCCATTTGAATAGGGTTCGCAACTTTGTTTTCTATGAACGCTTCAGCAACTTTTTTGGGAAGAATAACTATATCTTCATTTTTAAAAGGACCAAAAACGTGGAGTTTTTCCCCTACAATTCCAACCACTGACGGTAGATCTTTTAGGATTCTCACCGTGATATATTCTTTTAAAAGTAAAGGTTCTTCTTTTGGCACTTCTTGAAAAGGAAGTCGCTTGGAAAATTCTTCTTCTTTTCTCTCGCTTTTAGTTTCTATTTTTTCTTCTTCTTCTACTCCTTCTTCTCGTCCTTCTCGTCCTTCTCGTCCTTCTCGTCCTTCTCCTCCTCCCTGCCATATTTTTTCTTTTTTTTCAAGTTTTAGGAGTTCTTCTAGCATGAATTTTGCCCTTAAATACATCGCTTCTGATAAAACATTCTTTAGTTCTGAGCCTTTTTTTTCCTGTATACTTTTAAGTTCTGATAGAAATTTTTTTCCTTCTTCTATAAATTCCTCATCAATTAATGAACCGTAAACGCCTTTTTTTCCTACCATTTCTCGCCATTTTTGTAACAAAATCTCATAATCCAAAGACTATACCCTCTAAAAAAGGGCAGAAATTTGAAAAAAAGCCCCGCTAAAGCATCTACAACAAGTTTTCATTCAAGTACCGCTATAACCTCGCCGTAAATCTTAGATTTTCCTCCTGCAGGCTCCAAAAGAAGTTTACCGCAAATTAAGCAATTAACCCTCATACTTGATTTATTAAAAACTACCTGTTCCGCGCTACAATCCCTACATCTGACCTTAAGAAACCTACTTCTAGGTTTTACAATCATCGCCTTTCTCCTTTTCCTCGACCTAAACATTAAAAAAACCCCTTTTATCTTAAAAAGTAAACTAAACATTTATAAAAACTATTTTTTAAGTTTAATCATTATCATCTTTAGGTTTTAAATCATAAAATACTTATTAAACCTTTTACTTCCATAGTTCTAAAGCGAATTAAAGATTTATTCATAAACCTTATAATTAATTTTAAATCATCAAAAATTTAGAATGCTCTTAAAGGAGCTTTGGAGGAAAATGACGAAAAAAACAGGTTACGAAAAAGAAGAATATATGCCCGAAGAAGGCGAATTCCTTGTAGTCACCTGCAACAAGGTAACACCATATGGCGCCTATTTCAAAATAGATGAATACCCCAACATAGAAGAAGAAGCCTTTTGTCATATCTCGGAAAAGATATGATTTCCCGTCATATCTCCGAAAATAGCTTCGACATGGGTGCGAAATATTCGGAACTACATAAAGGAAGGGCAAAAGGCAGTTGCTAAGGTGCTTCGGGTTAACCGCCAGAAAAGGCAAGTCGATGTCTCGATGCGTAGGGTCTCAGACTCCCAAAAACGTGAAACACTTCGAGCATGGAAAAACGCGCAAAAAGCAGCAAATCTCCTCGCTTTAGCCCAGAAAAGAATCGAGGAAATGGGAGTGAAACCCCTCAGCTTGGAAGAAGTGAATGATATTCTAGAAAAAGAATTTGGAAGCAGTTACGGGGGTTTAGAAGCTGCTTTTGAAGGAGGAGCTGAAATTTTAATAAATGCAGGAATCCCGAAAGAATGGGCCGACATCTTAGAAGAATTTGCAAAGTCATCTATTGAAGTTAAAAAAGTTAAAGTATCCGGTATTTTTTCATTAAACAGCACGGAACCAAACGGAGTCGACATCATTAAAGACGCCCTTACCAAATCTTTATCAGCAGATAAAAAATCCGAAATCGACATATACTCCCTAGGCGCACCAAGATACCGCATCGAAGTAGAAGCAAAAGATTTTCAAACCGCTGAAAAAGCCCTAAGCAAAGCGGTTAACAAAGTTAAAAAAGCCCTAAACCGGTCAAACTGTTCCTTCCAATTCGAAAGAGAGTGAACTACCCCGCCCTTACAGACGGAACTTCCATAGACGTCAAATGTGATCCGTTCCATTTGCTCACGTTGCCCGAGTTCACGCGGGGATTACAGTTAGGAGCATTTTCCAACGATCCATACTGATACGCTTTTAAGAGTTTTTGGTCGGAGTTTTTATGCCTAAAATGCTTCAACGATGCCAAAAATGTATGCGATACACGTTACAAAAATCTACATGCCCCTTTTGCGGGGGTCCTGTTAAGACAGCACACCCCCCAAAGTTTTCACCAGAAGACAGATACGGAAAATTTAGAAGAGTCTGGAAAAAGAAAATGGAAGAAGAAAAAACTCCCTCAAAAACTTAAGGGATATAGCCTACAGGATACACTACCTGGTAGATCCGTACCCAATCGTTTGTGCTTGTAAAAACTTCATTAAAATACGTCAAACTAGAAACACTAGGCACCTCATCAAAAAGCCCACTGTTAGTCAACTTCTCCTTATACGCATCCATATTATACATACACAGCCTGTATAAAACCCCATCAGTGAAAGCTTCCGTATACTTCCCGTCTTTATAGTAATCACTTACTTCAAAATTCGCCCCCATCGTACCATATTGCTGACCGATCCTTATCATCCAAATAGCCTTCGCCAAATCACTACCAGCATTCATCTCAGCCGCCGCAAAATTCACCAAAACATAATCCACACTAAAAGCCCACAAAATCTTAAGAGACTCCGTCTCATTAAATACCAAAGCACGACCAATCTGCCCAATCTGAAGACTATTAATCGTAGACCCATCCGCAAGC
>JAEOSI010000003.1 GCA_016840425.1 Candidatus Wukongarchaeum yapensis | reverse complement strand
GCGTATCCGTATGAAAATTCTGATACTTCTTCAGGCGTGGTTACCGTTACGTCCACCTCGTCGCTCGCACTATTGCCACCCGTATCGTTAACACTGCAAACATAGGTATAATTACCAACATCGAGTCCATCAACATCTATACTAATTGCTACGCCGCTTTCCCAATAACCCTCTTCAACAACTAAACCATCCTTAGCTATGCTATATTTGTACGGGTTAGTGTCAGTAGCTGCCCATTCAATGCTGTTTCCAGTCTCACCTTCCTCATAGGTAACATCATCTGGTTCATTGATGGTCGGATCCGTATTGTCAGCACCTTTTATCACCAAATCGTGAAATTCTGAAGCATCATTTTCACTAAAGGCCCCGCCTGCAGTCGCTCCAAGAAAGAAGTTTTCAAACTCAGGACTGTTACCAGTTGATGTGTTAAAGTTGACTATTGCTTGGTAGTATATTGAGAATCCTACTGTATCTGAAAGACCTTCTCCATCGTATCCAGAGGCATCGTCAGCCAGAGGCATGGTTAGTTCCATAGTTAGAACACCGATTGCGCCTTGATATGATGGATTAGAATGCATTGCGTCAAAAGCACTAATGTCTCCCTGTTCTGGAGGGAAACCGTGTTCGTTCTGTGAATCCGAAGTGAAACCAGCTCCGAGGGGATCCCACTCTACTGTAGTGTTAAACAACTGATCGTCTGCCAATGAAAAGGAGTTGTTTCCATGCGTTACTAGTTTTGCATCTTCTTTATAGTCAAGAGTATTATTGTTATCGTTATCGAAAACCACTCTTATCGTTGTGAAGTTATGAAGTCCAGCTCCAAAAGAACCACCTGTCCAATTCAAGTTAGCAAGATAAGGCACATCGGACATCTCAACACCAACATAAAGATGAGTAGCGTTGTTCACAACATAAATGTCCACAGTACTTTCATATGCAACCATACCGTAGATTTGCACGTCGGAAAATGGCACGTAAGGACCGCTATTATCTTTCTCAGTTTGAGTAAGATATCCATCAGCTGAGAACAGATTTAGAGTCTCACTAAAGGTCCATGTTACGGAATCGAAGTTACTTGCATCGTTTTCGTCCCTAAAAACATTTCCGGTTGTTTCTCCAAATAACCTGTTATCCATTTGACCAGGACCGTTACCGTTTCCTGCGAGTACAGCATTGACCATAGCTTCATATCTGATTGCAAAACTAACAGGCGATCCACTGACTAGCCCTCCGCCATCACGTTCCTGTAAATCGTCTCTCCAATGCATAAAGAGTTCTACAGTGAGGTTACCTATACTACCTTGTTCGGTAGGATTTGAGTGTTTTACACCTAGGGCTGTAATGTTTTGAGGATCAGGACCGTCTCCAGATTCAGAGTCGGATGCGTATCCCCATCTTTCAGGATTGGGATCTGAAGCGTTCCAGAACTGATCTTCTCCGACGTATGTGATTTCATTAAGGAAATAAACGCTTTTCGCATCCTCTAAGTTATCAATAGTGTTGTTATTATCATTATCAAAGTATATAGAAATAAATGTTGCATTTGCTGGATCTTCAGTCGGACCGCTTGGTCCCATGACTACGCTGGCTAAGAAGGGAATGTTAGTGATGTTCATACCGATATAAAGTTGTGAGTCATTAGCTGCTAAAAAGATGTCGAAATCACTCGTCCACTCAAGCACACCTCCAAATGTCATGATTGGTACATCTGAGATTTGAAGATGGTCGCTTCTTCTCTTGTCGTCTTCACTAATGCTTCCATCGACTGTTGGTAAATCATCAGACCAAGCACCGACACTCACACTAGGTTGAACTACAACACTTGAAACTGAAAGAACTAGAAGAAAGCACAGAAAAGCAGAAACCACGAGCAGTTTACCATTTTTGTATTTCATTTAAAATCCTCCCAAAATTTGTTTTAGTCTACACCAAGACAGTTTTTTCGATATAACTCCATAATATATATTGAAATAATAAGTTAAAACCTTATCTAACTTCATTATCACGTATCCAAATTGTATATACTTATCAGTTAACTATTCTTTTTCGTAGACTCAAATTGCCCAAAAAGCCGCCGAAAAAGCATGAGAACTAAAAGTACAAAAAGAGGATTCCAATTTGAACGAGAAAAAGCCGTCATGTTGAAATAACCTTATACACATTATAGTATACGGAAACAAAACCAAAAATGTATGCTAACTGATTAAATATAGGAGTTGTAGCAATTATGACGCCATCATCAAAAGAAGAAAAACCTAAAAAAAGATCAGTCGTGCAAGCAAAGGGCGGGTTGAAGGCAGGAAAAAAGAAGGCGGATAAAGACCTAGTTGACGATCTTATTTCGGCTCTAGAAGAAGATGAAGAATAAGGCAAAATCATGATTAAAAATCCAGCCTCAAAAGGAAGGTCTCAAAATTGGCTTCTTTTCCTAATTCTAATCAAGGGGAAGATAAACTTGTTTTCTCAAGATCCAAAATCATATGGCAAGTAACGTTCGACTTAGGTTCTTCAATTGAAGACATAAAACCGGCGGCAAAAAACTTGTATGATTCGCCTATATGTCGTGGACTGCTCTCATACTTGCCGCCAGAGAGAAGGGACGAGGGAGTTGGAGAAATCCAAATAAAAGGTATTCAAGAAGGAGGAGAAAGCCAAGAAATCAAAGATGACACCTATGAACACCTTGAAGCTTTTCAGAAGTCAGATTTCTTGTACTTAGATGAGGAATATTTCGAAAGCGGTCAATACGCACGCCTCCGCCTTCAAGGGATAAAAATTCTGGTTCTTGGCTTTGAGAACTACGCAGATGTAGATGTCTACGTTACATTAAACAGGTATGGAGCAGTAGTGCTAAGCTTTTGGATGGATATTGAAGAACCAGTAACCTCTAGAAAACTGGCAGAGCTCCAAATCATACCCTCAGTCGAGGAAGAAACCCTCAACATAAAGGCCCCGATACAACTTATTGAAGAGTACTCCAATTTGAACAAAGAGCTCACGAAAGTCGTTGAAGCTATGAAAGAAAAGGGTAAAAAATCGATAAATATGAAGAATAAAAGCTTTTCAGAACTCGTTTGGTACTACGTTTCATCCGTAATTAATCGGGTCAACAAATCGCGCTTTTCATCAAGCGAAAAACTTTCAGAAAGCCTCCGTTACGAACCTTATATTATATATCCCTACGTCGTAGTTTTAACAGAAGTAGAAGACAAGGAAAACGCCATAGAAATAGTTGATAGCCACCCGAAACAGTTCTATCAAATCATGGCCCATATGAAAGACGTCGAATATGACGTAATAAATGACGATATCACTGAGGACCTTCTACGTCCAAACATAAGCGAAAGATCAGACATAGCATATCTCAGCACCATAGGTTCCACGATCCTACTTTTATCCAAAAAATCCCAAGAAATTCTCGCCGAAAAAGCAAAAGAAAACGGAACCAGCGTTGAATATGAAACCTTACTGGAAATAATCCCAGGCTTCTCCGCTCTTGAACTCTTGCAAATGCAACGATTTTTGCTCAGGTTTCTCGATTTTTTCCTCACCAGAAAGAACATCGCAGACATGGGTTCAGGCGAAATAATGGTCTTAAAAGAGTTCATGGGGCAAGCTCTTGACGAGTTTTACACCATCAAAATAGTTGGACACAGAATGACGCATCTCCGTCTTGAACACGGAAAAGAAACAATGCTAATCAATAACATGTTTCAATCAATCATGGATAAACTAGAACTTTTAGACAGCGCCATTGAAAGCTATGAACAAATCCGTTCAAATTTCTTCCAAATAGCCCTCACGGTAATGCTAGGCGTTGTTTCATCTGTTTTGATCCTTTCGCCCTTTGAAAAGGACCTATATAACAGCATCCTATCCCTCGTAATTACGGGAATCATCACAGGAACCGCCTACTTTGGCTCAGACATATACTGGAGAAAAATGCACCAAAGAGCCAGGAAAATGGAAAGTTGAAAACAACGTTAAAATAGCCATAAGGGTTCATCAGATAATGGCGAAAAAAGATGAGTATAAAAATATAAGTCAAAGAGGTCCATTAATAGGAGGATTATAGGAACCACCATCACGAAAAACAATATTATTGTCACGAAAGTAACCCTCCACGCTCGCGTTATATGCTCAACAGCCATCTCTTCTTTAGGATCACCAAGGGTGTAAAACTCCGGCTTTTCAAGTTGCACCCCAAGGGCTCCTGCCATAGGGGCCATGCTCCAACCCCCGACCCTACTCTCAAGACTGTACCTATCTCTTCTCAATATTCCCCAACTTTTACGCCAATCATACCCACTTAAAAACGCTGATAAAACTATGAAAATCGACGTAATGCGTGAAGGGAGGTAATTTACTAACTCATCTATCTTAGCAGAAAACCACCCATAACGAACATACTCCTCAGTTTTGTGCCCCACCATGCTGTCCAAAGTATTTATCATACGGTAAACATAAGCACCCAAAAGCCCAAAAAGAACATAATAAAAAATAGGAGAAGTAAAACTGTCTACAGTACTTTCCGCTGTAGACTCTATAGTCGCACTAATAATCTCCCTCTCACCGAGTTTACTGGGATCACGGCCCACCAACCCCGGAAGAATACCCCGAGCCCCCTCAATATCCCCCTCATATAAACAATCTCTCACTGTGTAAACATGCTCCCTCAAACACCTCACAGCAAAAGTAGCTTTCAAAAGAAAAGCAGAAACCACTATATAACTCCAAATATCCAAATACCGCCACATAAGAATCGACAAGAAAAACACAGGAACTGCCACAAAAAATATGCACGTTAAAGCAAGAAACACACCCCTCATCCTCTGCTTCTCAGGAACACTTGTACTGAAAAACTTCCCTAGCTTATCAATCAAAGCACCCATCCAGACCACAGGATGAACCTTCAAAGGGGGCTCCCCGAACAAAAGATCGAGAAAAACAGCCAACCCTATTATAGCCATCTCGACAAACAATAAATGTGCTATACCATTCCACTCAGTAAAAAAAAGAACATCCATAACCAAAAACCAACCAAAAAACAAAACTTCAACTTCAAGCCTTAAAATTAACCAAACAGTTTAAAACGCTTAAACCCTTATACCTATTTCTACTGTTGGATTGGGAGAGTTCATAGTTTTCGATCTTTGCTAAAATAGTTTTATTTTTTGGAACGATTTTATTGCAAGATAAAACATAATAAGAGTAAACAGTCCTACCATAATAAATCCCGTAACGATGTCGGCAAACTCGTAATGAAATGGAGGATTGTCACCATACCTGAAATCATAGCCCAAAAGGGAGATCTGGAGAACCCTAACACAATAGGTTAAAGGGTTTATCTTGGCGATTATTGCAAGCCAAAACGGGAACTCCCTCGACGGGTACAACGCTTCGGATGCAAAAAATAGTGGTAAAGTCAGCATAGTCGTAAGGGCTTGTAATGCCCCATGGCTAGTCATCCTAGCCGCAATAGCCATAGCCATAAATAAGAACCCAAAGGAAAAAATGACGATTATAAGAACAAATGTTAAAAACCATATAAAAGTGTCAAAAAAACCCTCACCTTCTCCAAACAATACGAGTTTCTCACTACCGGATACGATCAAAAAAACGCCTAATAATAGTACGGCAAAGGCCTGTATCAAGCTTTTAGCCAAACCGCTCAAACTATAACCTACCATAGCCTGATTTCTCGAAGTAGGACTCATTAAAATCTCTTTCGTAAGACCAAACTCTTTATCGAGCAAAACGTTAAAACTTGCAAACAACGAACTGAAAAGGATGCTTAAACCAATGATCCCCGGAATAAGAAAGTTCACGTAAGAAATGCTACCTTCCTTTTCTGGAATAGTAGAGCCTAAAGCAACACCAAATAATAAAATCCATAAAACAGGCTGAACAATCGTTACAAAAAGGGTCATCATTCTTCTCTTATATTTTACCATTTCCCGCCAAAAAATTGTCCAAGCCCCATGCACAATAAAAACCTCCTTTAAAGAGACAAAAAATCTTTCAATCAACTGAAAACTCAAAAATAAGTCAGGATATGTCAGTTTCCCTAATTTTTCTGCCTGTAAAATACAGGAAAACATCATCAAGCGACGGTCTCTTTATATTCACGCCATCTACAGCTAACTTAGGTTTCAAACTATCCAAAGTCTCCATAATCCTCGGCGCCAAAGGAACCCCTGAACCGTTAAGC
The DNA here is from genome assembly GCA_016840425.1 of Candidatus Wukongarchaeum yapensis. Taxonomy (GTDB): domain Archaea; phylum Asgardarchaeota; class Wukongarchaeia; order Wukongarchaeales; family Wukongarchaeaceae; genus Wukongarchaeum; species Wukongarchaeum yapensis. Next base: position 20,816 of record JAEOSI010000003.1, on the reverse strand, counting down.
ACGATCTCTAATCCTTTATCAAACTCAACAATTTCATTGATAAAATCAAATCCCTCTAAAACTTCCCTCGCCCTCTCTTTCTCCGCTAAATAAAGAAAGATAACATCTTTCCCAAGCTTGTCCTTTAGCCTTTCAGGAGTTCCAGAAATAAGGATTTTACCATGATCCATAATGAAAACCCTGTCTGCCAATCGATCAGCTTCTTCCATGTAATGTGTTGTTAGAAACATTGTTGTGCCCCTCTCGTTTACCTTCCTAATCTGTTCCCAAATAAGCACTCTGCCCTGGGGATCAAGGCCCAAAGTAGGTTCATCTAAAAACAAGATCGTAGGCTCAGTCATTAAAGCTCGAGCAATTTCAAGCCTTCTCTTCATGCCCCCGCTCAACCTTCTCGTTATCTCGTCTACCTTCTCACTCAGTTCAACAAGTTCAAGTAGCTCCCATATCTTTTCATGCCTTTCCTCTTTGGGTATCTTGTAAAGTTTGCCGTGAAACTCCATGCTCTCCCAAACAGTCATTTCTCTATCCAAAATGGTCTCTTGAAAAACTATTCCTATGCTGCCCTTTACCTTTTCCGGGTTCTTAATGACGTTTATACCATCCAAGTAAATCTCGCCGCTTGTAGGTTTCAGTAACCCGATCAAAGCATTAATAGCGGTGGTTTTACCGGCACCATTAGGCCCTAAAAGGCTAAAAACTTCCCCCCTCCTAACAGTAAAAGAAACCCCATCAACAGCGGTAAAATCTCCATACTTGTGAACCAGTCCCTCCACACTAACAATCACATCCTCCTTATCCTCCTCACCTTCGCTAATACTAACACTATTAACATCACTAATCATTTACGGCAAAACCCCTTCAAACTTTTCAAACCAGTTATCCAAGCAAATCTGCTAAAATCTTCTTATAAAAAAACAAAAGTTTTCTTTTTTTGCCTTTCCTATTTCTGGCTTTTGATTTTTAAATTCAAAACTCAAAGAGAAGCACTTTAGATATGTTACTATTTGTCTAGGAATATAGGCAGGTTATCCCACCTATAAAAACCTATGGTTCAAAAGACCAAAAATTTCTTTGAAACATCAGATATCCTTATTTATATTATAAAAAGCTTCCAAAACCTGCTTCCTCAAAAAACGTTTCTCAAAGAACAAAGGGCGAAAAGACCTAAAAGCTTAACAGTCAAAAAAACAGCGGTGGGTGATGGATGTCTTGACAGGCAGTTAGGTGAATTTTCAATGAAACCATCCACCACATATTATCTCTATTTTTTGTTACTAGCGAATATCTTCAGAATTTCCTTAAGAACAAGTAGCATGACCTACTTTTACTTCGGCAATTCTCATTTCTCGTATTCTTCTTTACAAGTCCCCCAAATGCCTATGATCTTCTCTACTGCAACATTAATATAGGCGATACCGCTTTTAAGACTTAGTACTCCGTCTACACAGCTGAAGACTTCACTGTGGAACCAAGCTCCATCTCCACTGTATACGTCAACTAATCTTCCCTGAAGGCATGAGGAAATAAAACTTTCCAATAGTCATTCGCTTCCCTCCTCCTAAAGTCGTGATGATAAAAACCATCACATTCCAAAATGTCTCTACACGCCCTTATAAAAGCTTCTAATTACGTATTTAAAGTTAAGTAGGAAATCCTTTCTAAAGCAATAGGAAGGTTATCCTACTTTTATATCAAAAAAAAAACGTGATTGACCGTAAAAATATCGCATAATTCCTTAGTATGTGTTTTTTTCATAGTTTTCAATAGCTTGGTTATTATTCCTGCTATTAGACTTTAAGTAACGTTTCTAGTTTTGAAGAAAGATTTATAAATACTTTAACGCATTTTGTCTAGAAGTATAGGTAGGTTATCCTTCCTATAAAAACTGTGGATAAAAAAGACTAAAAGCCAGTGAGAATCCTCCCCCTCCATTAATTTAGAAAATATTTCTTCTTGGACATTTCTATACCGATCAAAAGGTGGAAAAATAAGATGAGTTATGATCGTCCTATATACCCCTTTGTCGCGATTGTTGACCAAGAAATGATGAAAAAAGCTCTGATACTAAACGCTATTAACCCCAAAATAGGCGGTGTTTTAATCAGAGGGGAGAAAGGGACAGGCAAATCCACAATTGCACGGGCCTTAACAGACCTCTTAGAAGAAATAGAGGTTGTAGCGGACTGTCCTTTCAACTGTAACCCACACAATATAGAAGAAATGTGTCAATCATGCCAAAAACGATACGAATCTAGGGAAAAACTCCCGGTTAGAAAGCGAAAAATGCCCTTGGTTACCTTGCCAATAAACGCTACTGAGGATCGGGTTGTAGGTACTCTTAACATAGAAAAGGCCCTCAAGGAGGGAATAAAAGCGTTAGAACCAGCCATATTGGCAGAAGCAAATAGAGGCATACTCTACATAGACGAAGTTAATTTGCTTGAAGACCACATCTCAGACCTATTACTCGACGCTGCCGCCATGGGAGTAAACATCGTTGAAAGGGAAGGAATCTCAGTCAGTCACCCTTCCAAGTTTCTTCTCATAGGAACTATGAACCCTGAGGAAGGAGAGTTAAGGCCTCAAATTATTGATAGATTTGGTCTCAGTGTTAAAGTTGAGGGGATTAAAGACGTAAAACAAAGAATGGAGGTAGCTAAACTCCGGGAAGAGTTTGACGCAGGTCCGTGGGCTTTTAAGAAATGTTTTGAAAGTGCTCAAAAAGAGCTAGTTCAAAAGATAAAGAAGGCAAAAAGCTTACTTCCAAGCATTACCATCTCTGAAGATCTTTTACGCCAAATTTCTTGGGTTTGTATAGCCCTCGGTACGGAAGGTCACAGGGCGGACATTATTACCGTGAAAACAGCAAAAACAATAGCAGCGTTTAACGGTAGAACAGAAGTAAAAGAAAGCGATGTCAAAGAAGCCCTAGAGCTTGTTTTAGGCCATAGGATGAGGAAAAAACCCTTCGAAGAACCAGAAATAAGCAAAGAAGCCCTTGAAGAAGCTTTTAATAAAGCAAAAGAACAACAACCCCCTAAAACTCAGAGAAACCCAAACAACCCTCCACCTAATCAGCCTGAAAACGATTCAGAAAATCCAGACCATGAAAAGAAAAAAGAAGAAGAAGAAGAAGAAACGAAGAAAGAAGGAAAAGGAGAAGAAAAGCCAAACAGAGGAAAAGAAAAATATGACGAAAAATCAGAGGAAAAGCATCCAGCTGACGGTTTTACCGATATCGATAAAGTTTTCGAAATAGGTCCTCCCATTGGAGACGCTCAAAAAATACTAGGCTGGAGAAAAGATCGCTCATTGAGGCCATGTAATGGTAGAAGGCTGAAATCGATATCTACCTTTTCTCGTGGAAAATATGTTAGGCCTAGAATTCCAACAGGTAAGGTAAAAGATATTGCAGTAGATGCCACGCTTAGAGCCGCTGTAACCCACTCTTTTAAAAAGGGGAAAATAGATATACACTCGTCTGATCTTCGAGAAAAAGTGAGGGAAGGAAGAGCAGCATCTCTAATCATGTTTGTTGTAGACGCAAGTGGTTCCATGGGCGTAAATAATAGGATGATCGCCGTAAAAGGAGCCATATTTTCTCTCCTCAACGATACGTATCGACGCAGGGATAAAGTTGCAATGATTATGTTCAAAGGCAACAAAGCTGAAGTAATACTACCCCCAACTAAAAGCGTTGAATTAGCGCTTAAACGTCTTAAAGAACTTCCGACTGGCGGGAAAACACCTTTACCCGCCGGAATAGTTAAAGGTATAGAGTTGATTAAAACGGAGTTATTAAAAGGATACAGAGTCATACCGATGATGGTTCTTATTACAGACGGAAAAGGCAACGTAGCCCTTTTTAATGATGTTTTAAAAGATCTAGACAAATGCGCTTTACAGCTAAAAAAGGATTTAATTAGAACAATAATCATCGATACAGAAGATAAAAGGTTTTACGGGCTCAATTTAATTAAAGAATTTGCTGAAAAGAGTGCCGCTAAATATTATCATGTTGATTCTCTAGAACCTGAAAAACTTACATCGATCGTTTCTTTTGAGCGAAGCTTATTAGACGATATTTTTTCACTTAATCAGCCCTAATCCTCCTCATATTCTTCTTCGTTTAAAATTTCGAAATCATTGTTAATTTCACATTTTTGATAGTTGTGAATAATTCGCTCAATTTACTTTTAGGGGGTATTTGATCAATGACCTTGGCTAAAATAGGTTTTGTTTCCTCGACACTGGATGATAATCTAATATTCAACCATATTCTCTCCTCCTTAAAAGATAAGGTTAGTATAGAGTTCAAAATTATTAACGTAGTGAGTACAGAGGCGCAAATTGAAGAGTTTTTCGAATTTACAAAAGAAGCATCAGTGGTCTTCACAAAACTTATGGGAGGGAAAGATGCTTGCCCTTTCTTCGATGCCCTTGCATCCCATCTAAAAAATTACAATGTGCCGTTCATACCTTTGCCTACCATTGGTGATAGTCAGCCTGAACTGGATAAAGTTTCTACTGTTCCTAATGAAATAAGGCTTGAAGTTATTAAGTATTTAGCCCTTGGAGGGGAGAAAAATTACGAAAATCTTTTACTTTTTCTCTCAAATCGGTTTTCAGACCAAAGTGTCCCCTATGAAGAACCTGAAAGCATGCCTTGGCAAGGAATCTATTATAAAAATAAATATTTTGAAAAATTGGAAGATTACCTCCTAAACAATAAAAATTATTCCCCATCTAAGATTACCATTGGCGTGCTTTTTTATAGAACATGTTGGCTCTCTAATAATTTGGACTTTATAGACCATTTAATTGAAAAGGTTGAAGAAGCAGATGCTAATGTTATTCCCCTATTTTTTGCTTCACCAAACGAGTTTGGTTCTTTAGGCATAGAAAAATCCATCAAGAAATATTTTTACCAAGAAAACAAACCCCTAGTTGATATAATAATTAATACAACTTCCTTTTTCTTCAAAATGCAATTTTCATCCAGCCTAATTGAAGATAAAGCGACATTTTTGGAAGAACTTAATGTGCCTGTATTGCAAGGCATAATCACCACAGGATCTATCGAGGAATGGAGAAATTCTGTACAAGGATTAAACCCCCTTGACGTAATCATAAACGCAGTAATGCCCGAGTTTGACGGGCTAATAATCCATTTCCCCCTAGCTGGAAGACCACGAGAATTATCGAGAGAAAGTTTGGATCTAACAAACAGACTAAAGTTAAAACCTATCGAAGAAAGGATGGAAAAAATCGTTCAAATGGTTATCAGATACGCTGTACTGAAAAAGAAACCGGATAACGACGAAAGAGTAGCTATAATTTTTCACAACTACCCGCCGAGAAATGATTTAATCGGTTCAGCTTTCGGCTTAGATGCTCCTCAAAGCGTGATAAACATTTTAAAAGCCATGAAGGAACGCGGCTTCACCATAGAACATATACCAGAAAACCCTGAAGAGCTTATAAACAAAATAACAGAATGCGCAACAGGCGATCAGAGATTCATCACAGAAAAACATTTAAAACAAACAATAGGGCGCGCGACACGCGAAAACTATGAGAAATGGTTCAATTTACTCTCTCCAAAAGTAAGCAAGGAGTTAAAGATGCACTGGGGAGAAGTTCCGGGAGAATTTTTCAACTATGACGGCGTTTTGATATTTGCTGGGATTGCAAATGGGAATATTTTCATAGGACTCCAACCTCCTAGGGGGTATGGTGCGGCTCCCTCAAGTGTTTACCATGACCCTGATCTACCCCCTCCCTACCATTATATAGCTTATTATAAATGGGTTAAAGACGTTTTCAAGGCAAACGTACTAGTACACGTAGGTAAACATGGAACCCTTGAATGGCTTCCCGGGAAGGGCTTCGGTCTCTCTTGTGACTGTTATCCTGACATCTGCATGGAACTTCCAAACATCTATCCCTATATCATTAATAATCCTGGCGAGGGAACCCAAGCGAAACGTAGAAGTTATGCAACAATCGTGGACCATATGATCCCGCCCATGACTTTTTCAGACCTCTACGAGAACCTTTCACGCCTCGAAAGATCCATCGAGGAATATCATGAGGCAAAAGAGGTGGACGAAAAAAGGATTCCCCCCTTGAAAAAAATCATAGTTGAGATGGTGGAAGAGTTAAAACTAACAGACGATTTAAAGGCGAAAAATATAGCCATAGTTGAGAATGAAAACGGTGCTGATCTTTCGCTTTTTGAAGATTTTTTAGAAAAGTTACACGTTTACCTGTATGAAATTAAAGAAAGGGAGATAAATAACGGATTACACGTTTTAGGACAACCTTTAGAAGGTGATAAGCTCGTAGAAACGGTTTTCACCATAATGAAAACAGCTGACGGAAACGTACCCTCTCTAAGAGAAGGTGTTTCAGAATGCTTAGGGTACGATTATAAAGAGATTCTAAAAATAGATAATTTCAACGAAAAGTTCGGCAAAATGAACGCGCAACTCTTAGACGAAGTAAACAACCTCTCATTAAGCCTTTTAAAAGAGTTTTACCAACACGGCTTTAAAAAAGAAGAAACCAGCAACCTAAAAACCCTCAAAATAACCCCAAAAATACAGCAGATCTTAGAACACGTTGTAGACATCGTGCTTCCTAAACTAGAACTAGTGACCTTAGAGATCGAAAACGTTTTAAGAGGCATTGAAGGCCAATACATCCCGGCAGGCCCAAGCGGATGCCCCACAAGAAACACAAACGTTCTGCCTACAGGCAGAAACTTCTACTCTTGTGATCCCCGAGAAATACCTACTTTTGCTGCCTATATGGCCGGCAAACAGATGGGAGATGATCTGTTAAAACGGGTTTTAGAGGAGACAGGAAAGTACCCCGAATCTTTAGGCATGGTAGTATGGGGCACTCCAATAATGAGAACCAAAGGAGAAGATATAGCGGAAATTCTCTACTTATTAGGGTTGAAACCGAAGTATAATGAAAAAGACTATGTTATCGGGTTAGAAGTTATACCTTTAGAGGAGTTGAAAAGACCAAGGATTGATGTCACACTAAGGGTTAGTGGATTTTTTAGAGACGCATTCCCAAACCTTGTAGATCTACTTGATGAAGCAATCCAATTAGTCGCAACCTTGGATGAACCTGAAGAGTTGAACTTTATAAAAAAACATTTCATAGAAGAAATGGCGGAGAAAATAGAAAAAGGCATGACCGAAAAAGAGGCTAAAGAAACATCATTATACCGGATTTTTGGAGAAAAACCTGGAAGCTACGGAGCCGGAATCGCTGAAGTATTAGAACAAAAAAACTGGGAAACTTTAGAAGATCTTGCAAAAGTCTACGTCACCTGGGGATCTTATGTCTACGGCAAAAATAAGCATGGTTTGAAATCCCCTGAAGAATTTGTCAAGAGGTTGAGTAAAATCGAGGTTACTGTGAAAAATGAAGACAGTCACGAATGGGACATCTTTGAAGCGGACGATTGGGCAGACTACCATGGAGGCATGATCGCCGCCGTAAAGGTTTACAGCGGAAAAGCCCCTAAATCCTTTAAAGGCGACACCACAGACTTGGAAAGCATTAAAACGAGAAGTGTAAAAGAAGAGGCAACTATTGTTTTCAGGACTGTAGTAATAAACCCGAAATGGATAGAGGGTATGAAAAAACACGGCTACACTGGCGCTGGCGCCTTCTCAAAATACATTGATAACATCTATTTTTGGGAAGCTACAAGCGAGATAATAGAGAATTGGATGTTTGACGAAATCGCAGAAACGTACGTTTTTGATGAGGAGATGCGTGAATTTTTCGAAGAACATAATCCTTATGCTTTGATGAACATCATAGAAAAGCTTTTAGAAGCTATTGAACGAGGACTTTGGGAAACTGATGAAAAAATGAAAGAAAACCTCAAACGAGCATACCTGCAAATAGAAGCAACAATCGAAGAAAAATTGTAATAATTCCCCAAATTTTTTAAAGAGCTAGAAATCCGGAAAAAGAGGACAGAAATATAGCGATAAGTAAAGTTTTGTCCTCCTCTTGGCACCATAGGATAAGCGTACTACAAATATAGTACTACGTAAAGTTTATATACTTCCAAGTCGTCAACGTGGAGCAGGTTAAATAACCTATATAGGTAGGTTAACCAACCTATTAGAAACTTATAGCAATTAAGTAACACGGAAAAGGAAGAAGGTGTTTCTTAGGAGGCAAAAGAATCTTGGAAAAGCAAGAACTCAGAATGTGGATAGTAATAGTCATACTAATAGGTGTTGCATTTGGTGGCGGATACCTCCTGAGTAATGCGCTAACGGAGGAAGGCGAAGAAGAAGGAAAAATCAAAATAATCGATGATCTTGGAAGGACGGTGACTCTCTCTGATAGCGCAGGAAGAATAGTATCACTGAGTCCTTCAGTCACAGAAACATTATACGCAATAGGTGCAGAGGATAAACTTGTAGGCAGAGATAGATATAGTACTTATCCACCGGAAGTGGAAAATGATCTCCCAGAAGATGTCGGTGGAGGAATGGACCCCAATATAGAAATGATCATAGGGTTAGAACCCGATGTAATAATGGGGTGGTATTGGTCAGAAACTGCGTTATCCTCTATTGAAGATAAAATCCCCTGTATATACTTCGACCCTGCTTCTTTTAATGGAATTCTGGATAACATTCTGGTAATTGGATTGGTCGTCGATAAATTATCCGAAGCTGAAGCTCTTGTGGCCGATATGCAGAGTAGAGCGGATGCTGTAACAGCCATAACAGATGAACTCAATAGTACCCAAAGACCAAGGGTATACATTGAAGTAGGGACCGACTTGATGACGGTAGGGGGTCCGAACTCCGTAAATGAATTGATATTCATGGCCGGAGGAGTTAACATCGCAGGCGATGAACCCTTGAGAAACCCCATCCTTAACAGCGAATATATCATTAACAAGAACCCTGAAGTAATTTTGTTAATAGAGGAAATGGGGGGTTCACATATTACATCAATAGAAGAAGTAAAAGCTAGAGACGGATGGGGTGCTATAGATGCAGTCCAGAATGACCGGATTTACACAGTCAAGGTAGACTGGATTAGCCCTAACCCAAGGACTGTACTGGGAATAGAATATTTTGCTTACTGGTTCCACCCAAGCCTGTTCTCAGAGCCAACCTCTTTGGTTTCGGGTTTAACCTCAATTTTGCATGGTATTTCAGTAAATTAACGATAAAGCAAGGGCAATGAGAAAACACCGATACTATACTGGTAATCATAAAAACCTACACACGACAAACATGATAATTGGCAAAAACATCTTATCAATCTACATCTTTTTTTGAACATTAGGTAGACCCTGTATAGGAGCGTATTGAGGTCATATAATGAGAAAAAGCGAGCACATAATAGGTAGGTATGGAATTAGTGACTATGGAACTGAAGAAAAAGAAAAAATTGATATGGATGCTCTTTTCTCCAAGAAATATTTACGCTGGTTTTTAACGATTTTTTCTTTATCAATCGGGCTTATTTTAACATTCATTCTTGCTCTTGCAGTTGGCCCAGTAGATATCCCAAAACTCACTGTGTTCAAAATATTGTTTCATTTTCCTCAATCTTGGCCGGATACCTACGAGATAATAGTGTTAGAAGTCAGGTTACCACGGGTTATATTGGCGGGATTGGTTGGTGCGGGACTGGCGGTTGCAGGCTGTGCTATGCAAGGCTTACTTAGAAACCCTATAGCTTCACCGTATGTTCTCGGCCTATCATCAGGCGCTGCTTTTGGAGCGGCCGTAGCCATCGTATTGGGCTTTAGTTTTGTGAAAGGTTCTCTTGCAATTCCATTTATGGCTTTTATTTTCGCGTTGATTGCGATATTTTTGGTTTACAATATCGCAAGGATTGAAGGATTAGTACCTACAGAAACCCTCTTACTTGCAGGTATTGCGGTTGGGTTATTCTTTTCGGCAATGGTAGCCTTTTTGCAATATATTGCCGGCGAGGAGCTTCATAGCCTCATAATCTGGTTGTTGGGTGGATTTTGGGCTAGCAGTTGGAATAAAGTATATATCGCTCTCCCATTAATCCTCCTAGGAATTGTGGGTACATTGTACTATAGTCGTGAGCTAAACCTCATGTTGTTGGGAGAGGAACATGCTTTAAATCTGGGTGTAAATGTGGAATCGGTTAAAAAGTCTGTTTTGGTTTTTTCAACATTAACAACTGCGGCTGCAGTTTCAGTGAGTGGTATCATCGGGTTTGTAGGCATCATAGTACCTCATATTATGAGGATTTTTGTAGGCCCAGACCATCGCATTTTATTACCATCATCGGGATTAGTAGGAGCGATATTCTTGATATGGATGGACACATTAGCAAGGACAATAATTCAGCCCACAGAACTTCCTGTGGGAGTAATTACTGCTGTTCTAGGAGCACCTTTCTTCTTATATCTATTAAGAAGCAGGAAGAGATTAATGGGGTGGTAAAATGAAGCTGAATATAAATGGTATTAGTTTCAGTTACAACGGCGTTAAGGCATTGGAAGGAATAACTTTTGAGGTGAACGAAGGAGAAGTTGTAGGCGTTATCGGCCCTAATGGATCGGGAAAGTCAACACTTCTTAGATGTATAAGTATGATATTGAAACCAAAAGTGGGAACTGTTCTTATTGACGGCAAAAATATATGTGAGTTTGATAGAAAAGAGATTGCAAAAAATTTCGGCGTTGTTCCACAGGAATCTGTAATAGTTTTTCCATTTACTGTTCTTGATATAGTTTTAATGGGTAGAATGCCTCATTTACGTAGTAGATTCGGTAAAGAAACATTAGACGATTTAGAAGTTGTTAAAAATGCTATGAAAGTTACTAGTACTCAGCATCTTGCCAATAGAGTAATAAACGAAATTAGTGGGGGTGAGAGGCAACGTGTAATCATTGCTAGGGCGTTAGCACAGGAACCAAAAGTACTATTGCTGGATGAACCAACACTACATTTGGATATAAATCATCAATTAGAAATATTGGAGTTGATTAGGGAATTAGCCATAAAGAATAATTTAGCGGTAGTTTTAGTAACTCATGACCTCAATTTAGCAAGTCGATATTGCGATAAGTTCATGCTTCTTAAGTTGGGTAAAATATATTCGGTAGGTCTAGCTGAAGATGTTCTTACCATAGACAACATAAGAGATGTATATGATATTGAAGTAGAAATAAGCTATAACGAAAAAACAGAATCTTATAATGTTATTCCTATTTGCTGTGCTGGAAAAGCGGCGTATACTTCTACAAAGAAAGAAATATTTTCCTTAATTCAAAGCAAAACCTCTACCCCTCCTCAAGCGTTACTTGAACATGCCAAAAGACAGAGCAGTAGATGAACCCGCCTTTCTGGGGTAGAATGGCGCAAACTGTTGAAACCCTCGTAAAACATGGGAAAATAAGGCGGGACGAAGCGGATGAGAAATTCATACTCCTCCACTCCCCCTAGCAGAACTATATCTGAAAATAATGGAAACATCCCAATCCTTCTACGAAAAAAACCTATAGATCCTAAAAAAACACGGCAAAACCAAGGCACAAACGTATGAAAAACCTGTCATGGAGCTTATTGAGATGACAGAAGAAGGAAAAGTACTACTGGAAAAGCCTTTAGAAGGAGCAAAGGAAATAAAAACACTCAATAAGTCCTTTCGGACTCATATTCGCTACCGACTGTTTTTAAAAAAAGTAAAAACATTAAAAACCACCATCAAAACAGAACAAAAAAAAGCTTTAAACCCCCTAAAAACACAACTAAAAAACGAAACGCCATACGTTCGTAAGGTGACCGCCCAAGCCATCGGAGAGACATTCAAAGGAACTGGCTCCTCAGAGGCTTTAGCCCTCCTAAAACCTCTATTAAAAGACGAAGATTGGGAGATGAGAGAGGCAGCTGTACGGGCTATCAAGGAATTATTCAAAAGCACAGGCTCCTCAGAAGCTTTAGATGAGCTGAAACCGTTACTAAAAGATGAAGATCATGTTGTGAGGGGGGGCAGTTGCAGAGGCTATTAGGCCTATTAATAGTAGCTAACGGAGGTTTTATTTAATGGAGCTTGATGTTATTGTTCCCGGTGTTAAGGCGGAAGTTGTTGGTAGTGATTGTATAACCGTTTTGTTTAATAGGCCTTGGAAGACTTTGAGTTCTGCTATTTTTAATGGTGGGATTATCGACGCAAGGGCTGTTTTAAACATGCATATACCTAAAAGTTATAATCATGAGGACCCTGAGGGACATATTAGAAGGATGATTGAGAAGATAGGACTACCTGAGCCTGTGGTTGGGATGATGACTGCTGCCGAAATGGAGAATGTCGCCGTCATTAATAAGGAAGATGAGCAAGGGGAGTTTAGAGTTACTACTATCATTACTGCGGGTGTTTCTAATCCTGCTACTGCGGGAGAAAGACCGCGTTTTCCTTTCCTTGAAGGCACTATAAACGTGATTTTGCTCCTTGATGGTAATTTTTCTTCAGCTACTATGGCGAGTTCTGTGATGATTGCTACCGAGGCTAAGACCCTGGCTTTAAGAGAGCTTGATGTCCGAAGTTTTTCAATGGGTTCGACCTATGATTTGTCTACTAATCTTGCAAGCGGGACCACGACCGACACTGTGGTTGTATCGTGTACTGGTAAAGGGAAACTGATCTGGTATCATAGTACGGGTTTGAGCTTTCGAGGAAGGTTTGGAGCTTTCGAGGAAGGTATCGAAGTGGGTAGGTTGATAGCATTGGCGGTTAAGGAAGGTGTTTTGAAGGCGTTAGAGAAACAGGATAAAATTAGGATTGGTAGGTCTTTGTTGAAAAGACTTGAGGAGAGAGGAGTTTCTATCGGTCATTTCATGAGGATTGCTGTAGACCACTATTTTTCATCATTTTCCAGTAGAGAGTCGAGAGATAACCTTCCCGGGGAGGAGGTTTTTAGGAAGGAATTGGAGGAAGTTTTGTCTCGCGATCGAGGAGTTTGTTCTCTTGTGATGGCGGGGCTTGGCTTGGAGAAGGATGAGGAAAGAAGAGGGTTTATGCCTTATGAGGGTGAAATAGTTCTCCGAAAAGGGAGTAATGAGGAAATTCATAGGCTTCCTTCACGGGTTTTAGGAGGGGTTATTGCGGATTATATAGGGGGAGTGAAAGGGTCAACGTTATATGGACAGAGTGTTAAGTTTTTTGAAAATACAGGGGAGAATCCTTTGAAGGGTGAGATGACGCCTACAATGTATTATGTTCTTTCAGGGATTGTTGGAGGAGTAATGGGCCACATAGATCAAAAAAGGAAACAGGGAGAATGATTAAACCCTGCTAGGATCAAGGCTAGTTTTTTTGGAATGTTTAGGTTGGGCAATAGAATCGTCCTTATATATGTATCTGCCTCAAAGTTTGGACTACTTGAAACAACATCAACAACTCCTCTTACGTTTTCAAGTTCAGGGAAGGGTAAAGGAGGAAAAACAAACAAGGAATTATGCGGGCCTAGTTCTTTAAAAATGAATCTTTCATTATAAACCACAAATCTTCTGCCGAGAAAAGCATATTTTTTCCCCTTCAAGGCAAACCGTTTTAAATCTTCTTCTCGAACGATTTCATGCCCCTTTATTTCCTTATCGTTTACCAGGATCACTGTAGGCATACATGGCCCCCTAAAAGATAAGTCGTGGCTCAAAATAAGTACTACATCGCGGGTTAAGCATTTTCTAAGCCCTAAATTATAAGAGCGTGCCACCCCCTTTAAGACGTGCTTTTCTCCCTCCATTTCCCTTCGAAGTATTTCTTCCCTCTCCCCAATAGTGGAAACTTCCACGACATGATTTATGCCTTGAAGACCCTTCAAATAATTCATTACTTGGCTGATAAGATGTCCAGACACCTTTTTTTGTCTTAAGGACTTGATTTCTGAAAGAACATCCCAATCCGAATAGTTAAATCGTTCCACTTCCTCCCCTAATCTGTGGTTTAAATTACACCGCTCACAAGACCAAGATAGTCTTCCATCATCTTCTTCCGAAAAACTGCCATAATCAGGATCCAAACACGGATATTTTCCGCACAAAATCTTTTCATCCTTATTGCTTCTCATAGAAATTCACACAACGGTCCAAAAAGCATCCTTTTCACGATTTCGCATATCTTTCTGCAGACAGAATGAGCTCATCTACTAAGTCTTCCCTACAAGCTAAATGGGTGTGGCTATAACTTGCTACCGTTTTATGCACCACGATCCCGTCCTTCTTCTCATTAATACCCTTCCCTATTTCGACTTGGTAAACATATTCTGTATCATTAGGGAGGGTTTCAGGATCGATAAAAGAGTAGTGGAATTCATGTCCTCTAATGCGCATCCCCTTCTTTCCAAGTAAACTGTCTTTAAGCAAGAGGCAGGAAGTGTAACCTAAAGCTGTCAATTTTTTTGACATAACAGTCACGCCAGAAATAAGAGAAACCATCTCATAAACCCTCCCACTAAAATCTTTTATAGATCTCGTTAAATACATGAGCCCGCCGCACTCTGCAAGGATAGGCATTTCGTCCTCTGCAGCTTTTCTTATCGCTTTTCTCATCGAAACATTTTCTTGAAGTTTTTCGGTAAAAAGTTCAGGGAAGCCCCCGCCTATATAGAGCATATCAAGGTCTGGGGGGAGGCTTTTATAGTTTACTGGGCTGAAAAAAATTACGGTGCAGCCTTTAGTTTCAAGCAGTTCTATATTATCCCAATAGTAGAAGTTGAAAGCTTCATCAAAGGCAACTCCCACCCTAATTTCCCTTCCATCTTTTCTTTTTTTTGGTGAAAAAATAGATCTCTTAGGTGGAATTAATTTAGGCGCACTACAGGCTATCTCAAAGATTTTAGTGAGATCAACATGGTCTTTTATGAACGATGTTACCGCTGAAACTTGCTGGTCTGTTTTATGTTCATGAGTAGGAATCAGGCCCAAATGTCGCTCGTCCATTTCGATATTTTCTTCCCTTGGAAGGGCGCCTAATACAGGTATCGATGTAGCTCTTTCTATCGCTTTTTTAGTCATTGTTTCGTGTTTTTTGCTTCCCACTTTGTTTAGTATAATCCCCGCTATGTTAACTTTCAGATCGTATTTTTGGTAGCCTAGCACTTCAGCTGCCACACTCGTTCCCACATGTCTCACATCTACCACTAAGATTACTGGGGCAGTGAGGAGTTTCGCTATCTCGGCAGTACTCCCAGTTCCAGTGTCGTCTTTTCCGTCATAAAGCCCCATAACGCCCTCAATTACCGCAATATCCGCGCCTCTAGAAGCGTGAAAAAATATATCCGGGACGATCTCTTTTGAAGTAAGCCATGTGTCTAAATTTCTCGAGTGTCTCCCAGCAATTATTGAGTGATAACTGGGATCGATGTAATCTGGCCCCACCTTAAATGGTTGCACCTTTAATCCCCTTTTTACAAAAGCGCTCATTAACCCGCTTGAAACAGTGGTTTTACCCGCACTACTGCGCGCAGCCCCTAAAACAATTCTTGGAATTTCCAATAAAATAACTCCTTACCTCTTTATTATACCGTTATTTTTAAAGCTTCGATTAACCTCTGGTTTTGTTCAGGGGTGCGTACAGAAACCCTCACATGGTATCTATCCATGTTTCTAAAAGAACTGCAGTCCCTTATCAGGATCCTTTTCCTTGCAAGTTTTCCCTTGAGTTGTGCAGCAGTCATCTCCACTTTATTGATGTTTATTAGGAGAAAGTTTGCTTCTGGCTTGTATAAATGTAAACTTTTAAAGGACTCAATTTTCTCCGCCAAGTATTTTCTTCCACTAGTTATTATTTTCCGCGTTTTTCTTAGATGATCTTCATCTTTTAACCCTTCTATCGCCGCAACTTGAGCTAAACAGTTGACGTTCCACGGCTGTTTTACCCGCTCTAAAACGTTTATGAATTCATGGTTTGATATGCCATACCCCACCCTTAATCCTGGCATGCCATATATTTTTGTCATGGAGTGTAACACAAAAAGATTCCAATAATCGTTTACTTCTGGCGCTACTGTTACCTCCCAAGGCTTGTCGACAAAATCTACATAAGCCTCGTCAACGAAGACGAAAACGTTTTTACGTGCACATTCTTCCACGATGGAAAGCATTTCCTCTCTCCCAATAACCTTGCTTGGAGGGTTGTTCGGATTGCAAATAAAAACCATTTTAGGTTTTTCATAAGAAATTCTATCTATAACATCTTCATAGACGATTCTGAACTCTTTTTCTTGGTCAAGGTTTAAAAATATGGGTTTTGCTCCCTTTTTTGATATGGCAGTTTCATACTCTCCATAAGTAGGGGCAGGAATAATTACCTTGTCACTATCCGAAAGTAAAATGTCAGAAAAAAGCCAAATAAGCTCGGTAGAGCCATTACCAACAATAACGTTACCCTCATCAATACCTCCTATATGCTTACTTATACTTTCCTTTAAAAGCTCAGAACAAGGGTCGGGGTAAAAAGGAATTTGCCACAAATTATCACAAATAGCTTTCAAAACCTTTGGAGAAGGACCAAGAGAGTTAACACTTGCACTAAAATCAATCATCTCACGCCAAGGAATACCGAGCTCCGCAGCAGTCCTTTGAACATCCCCTCCATGAACACAAGGACGCATCCCAAAAACGTTTGGATCTAACATTTCCTCTAACAGTGATAGTAATGCCGTTCTTTCTTTTTCTTTCTTTTCTTGTTGTTGTTTTTGATACATGGTCATCACGCCAATTATTTTGGATTGTTAACATTTTTTTCTTCGTATTTTCTTAAGTTATGGCCGATTAAGATACAGTAAAGTTTGGATTTACAAATTGGGGGATTACTTGTAGTACCTATGACTATTCTTTCATTAGGATAGCCCAAATTTTCGCAAACTGCTACTTCAAGCTCCTTTTTTAAGTTTTTATTAACAAGGTCACATATCTCGTAAACGCTGAAATTCTTAGGGTCTGGGAGGATAAAAAGCACCCTATCCCCTTTAACTGCTTCCAATATCCTTTCCCTTGCTTCTTTTATGTTTCTGCCGTGAGCTGTGATCGTTATTATGTTACAAAGATCTATTTTTAATTTTGCACTTGCCAGTTGTAGAGACGAGATTCCTGGTATCACTTCCCCTTTCAAAAACCCTAATCCTGATAACATGGGATCGCCTGTAGAAAGTACTACCGCCCCCTCAGGAATTTCGTCAAGTTTTCGATAATCTTTTATCTCTTTGCAATTACAATCGGGCGGAATAAATTCTGATACGAGCTCTAATGCCCTTTTTGAGCCATAGATTTTCTTAGCATTTCCAATTGTTTTTATTGCTTCTTGTGTCAACAGATTAGGAGCCGCGCCAACCCCAACTATCTTCATCCTGTATCCCTCAAAATTGACCCGTCTTTTTTCAAAAGAACTATTCGTAGTTTTGGATATTTTATTTTAATTTTTTGAAGAGTATCGTCAATAACCTCATGAGATGGATCCGTTTTAACAAGTTCAGACACGGTTAAAAATCCGGTTTCTTCCAAGATCTTCGGATTACCCCACTTTAATATCAACCCTGGTAACCCGCATAAAATCACGTCTTTTTCCAGAGTATGTTTAACCGCCTCGCTTATCTTACTGCCAACTAATACTACGTCATAACCTTGAAACAATACTTTCGAATGATAAGCTCCTAACCTCCCTGTAGTTAACACAACCTTTCCAGCTTTTTTCACCATGTCTATAAATAACTCTTCTAAGTCATCATTCCAAGGCTCAACAAATCCCGTACTGCCTAAAATCGAGATCCCGCCAACAACTCCCACCTTTTCATTTCTCGTCTTTTTACTAATTTCTTCCCCATTGGGAACACTAATAGTTACAAGCGCGCCTTTCAAACCGGTTTCAAAAACTGCTTCCTGAATCGCTTTCAAAATATGTTTCAAGGCCACAGGGTTAATAGCAGGTTTTCCTACGTCAACAGCCAAACCTTTACGGGTCACTATCCCTATACCTTCCCCCGCTTCGACGCTTATCTTTTCATGTTCCGTAGCTTCTGCCACAATTTTTATACCGTTTGTTACATCCCTTTCATGGTCTCCTGCATCTTTTATCACAATAGCCTGCCCTCTACTAGCTGAAACAGGCAGCCCAGCCCTCACACCAACCGGCGTCTCTATAGTGACAATTTCTCCTTTCTTTAACTCTTTCTTTAGCGAAAGAACTGCTGCTTTAGCTGCAACAGCTGTCACAGTCCCGGTAGTATATCCCCTACGTAAAACCGAGCCGTCGGGCAAAAGCAATAATCTGCCGCTTTCGATCCCCTTTTTCAACTCTTCAAAAGGGATTTTACTTTTCTCAAGCCAAGTCGAAGACACAAAACTCTTGTCCACTGGATCATACACTCCTATTTTCCTTGCTTGATCTTGATCCATGTAGTCAGCCCCTTTAATTACTCCTTAAGGGGAGAGTATGATGATTGAACTGCTATCGTGATCAGTTCGTTCATGATAGCTACAGCCACGGGCGTACCTCCCTTTGTACCTATACATGTTATTGAAGGAATTTCTAGGGTGCGAATTTTTTTCTTCGATTCGGCAGCCTGAACGAATCCTACCGGAGTGGCAACTATAAAGACCGGTTTAACTCCTTTCATTACTAACTGGTAAACAGCCAAGGCTGCACTAGGCGCGTTGCCTATTACCACTATCGAGCCGTTCAGTTTTTCTCCGAGGGCAAAAAAGCCAGCAGAAGTTCTTGTTATGCCTTTTTCATGCGCTATATCTTCTCCTAATCCAAGAACGCACATTATTTTGCACTTGTGGCCTTTTTTTAGTATCCCTGTTTCGATCATTTTTATGTCACAAAATATGGGAGTTCCTCGTTTTACGGCTTCAACTCCGCGGGTTACGGCATCGTTATTGAACTGTAGTAAATCTTTAAACTCGGGGTCTCCGGTAGCAATGACGCATTTTTGACGCACCCTATCCTCAAGTGTTTTGTCACCCACTATTTTCTTTACTATTTTCCTGCTTTTTTCAGAGATTTTTCTAGCTTCTTCGGTAGTTGCTCCTAAATCAATATGTGTACTTCCGATGGTATCCTCTCCTTGTAATTATCTTATTATTCCAAATTATTGACTCGCTATTTCCGATAATTATTGTAGTACGCATATTCACAATATTGTCGTATTCTAAAACTTCGCCTAGAGTGGTAATGATAACGTTTTCTCCGTCCCTCATACAGTTTTTAACAATTCCAACAGGTACATTTTTTGACCTATGCTCACGGATGATCTTGATTGCTTTTTGAAAGTTTGTGTTTCTTTTTCTGCTTTTTGGGTTATATATGATGGTAACAAAATCTGTTGACGCCACGCTTTTGAGACGCTTTTCAATAACTTCCCAAGGTGTTAAAAGGTCGCTTAAGCTTATCACTACAAAATCTCCCATAATCGGTGCCCCTAATCTGGAACCAACAGCAGTAGCAGCTGTTACTCCAGGGACTACTTCAATCTCAACGTTAAGTCCTTTTTTTTGGGCGACTTCTAAAACTATTCCCGCCATACCATAAACATTAGCGTCTCCTCCACTGATAACTGACACTACATGGCTTTCAGCTAACTTAACAGCCTTTTTAGCTTTCTCTACCTCGGTGCCCATCCCTCCACTTATGACCTTTTTTCCATCCAATAACGCTTTTATCTGTTCCAAATACAAGTCATTGCCGATTATATACTCTGACCCAAGTATCACTTCTTTGGCCTTGATCGTCATATAATCAAGGAAGCCAGGGCCTATGCCTACAACATAAAGTTTACCTTGCGATGGCAACAGTAACTCTCCCAAACACTTTTTTTCGCATTAAAAGCTTTTTTTCACTTGATCTTACAAGTGCACAAGGTTCTGCCACTCCCTTTAACCCCACCAATTCTGCCTTTGATTTAGAAGGAGCTTTTACACCATCAATTTCTTCGGGTGAAACAAAGGAAAGCTTTTTACTCAAATACGAGGCAGCCTCCAATAATCCCTTCTCTTCCTGCTTAATATCTGCAGTAGCAATCTCCTTAACATCCCCCATATCAAAACCTGAAAGCTTCAAAGCCTCGCTTATCGCTTCAAGAACCTCTTCCTTTGTCACGTTTTTGCGGGTACCTATCCCTAAAACAATCGACCTATTATCAGTACTCTCCTTTTTGAGTATGGAAACTTTTTCGTCGATTACGACTATTTTAGGCCCTCTTATCTCAAGAACGGGAACATCCTCTTCAAGGAGGATAACGTTCAAGTTTTTTGTTGAGCTTTTGTTTAATATATTGGCCTTTAATTTTTCCGCTATTCCTTCTACCGATATTCGTCCTTTGACCTCTGTTGCAGTAGTGATTACTGGCAAGCATCCTATTTTTTCCCATAACTTTCTCGCTAATCTGTTTCCTCCATGGTGGCCTCCTAAAAGGGGTATGGCGAAGTTTAACCCATTATCTACAACCACTACTGGCGGAGATTCCCATTTATCTTTTACTAAAGGCGCGATTTTTCGTACAACAATTCCTGTAGCCATGATAGCAATTACGATGTTAAACTGTTTAAAAGCCTGTTCAAAAACACCTTTATTGTAGACTAAAATTTCTCCTCCAATAGCCTCTTGGATTTTAGCGGCAGTACCAAAATCGCGTTCAAACACTATAATCGCCACTTTTTTCTCGATTAATTGTTCACTCTCCATAAAGTTTCGACCTCTGAAATTTAGGCGGATTAAGAACGTCTCCCACAATAATCATCGCAGATTTCGTGATTCCTGCCTCTTTCACC